>JAFZFM010000160.1 GCA_017555865.1 Bacteroidaceae bacterium | reverse complement strand
TCAAACGATATTTGCACGTGGATTAAAGCAATATATTGATGATAGCCCTGTAGACTACAAAAACGCTCATTACGACCTTATAGTATGCGAGACAACAGAATATTTGAAGAGAAATGCTATAAGAATTAGGCGCGAAATACTTGAAGGCTATGTAAAAGAGCGCTGCAAAGAGATGTTGGATATTTTATCAAATATCGACAAATCGTACTTTTATTTCGTACGCATGAGAATAGACATTAAAGGTGTTATCAAATGTGTAGAATTCATGTATATACCACAATTGAGCCCATTTATGACTTATGAGGACATAAAACGCAATACAGAAATAATTATCAACAGCAAGCCAGATCCTTGCTTGGTCGAATATGGAATAGAACTGTCACCATGGATTTGTTTTACAATTAGAAAAGGGAATATACAGGAATTCCTGAAAAGTAAATGAAAAAAACACGATAGTGAGTCACTATTTCTAATTCCAACATTTAGAAATGAGATTGCAAGGTATCTTAAGATAGAACAAACTATACAGAAATAGTAAATATGAAACAGTTTCTAATCATTATCTCCACTTTTATTTTTCTTCAAGCAACAAACATTGTTGCACAAGAAAACAAAGCCGACAGTATTAGTGTCGAATACGAAGTATGCGGAAACGACACTGTCTTTTATAAGAAGCGTTCAATCTTTACAACAACCATATGTGGCCTTAAAAAATACGAAGAAGATTTTTTTTCCAAATACCATGAACAATACAATCAAATTGACTTTGAAAATTTGATAAGAAAATTCAACAATGACATAAAAAAAAGAACGACCTTTAACAAGCAAATAATAAGAACGTTTTTAGAAAGTTATGGAAAAGAACGATGCACAGAGATATTGAAAAGCTACAATAAGGAATCATTCGTTTTGTCCATTTTCATAAGTATTGATCCAAATGGGAATATTATTGATTTGAATTTCTGCTATCATCCATCATTCGCAAAGTTCATGACATGCAACGACATCATTCGTGTCACAAATATGCTTGAAAACAGCACGCAGACTTCACTTTTTACTGAATACACAAAAATAGGAGTAAAAATTTTACCGTTGCAAAGCATTGATATATTTGAAAGAGATATTAGAAAATTTCTAGAAGAAGAAGCAACAGGAGAATAATTATTACATCGAGTTGATAAAGAGTGGTTTATAGAACAAATTTTAATAGATAGATATAGCAATTATCGTAAAATTGCAGCAAATGATTATTCACAAATCAACAATTACGAAGGTTGGATAAGACGTCTGAATGAAATTGCGAAAATCGTTGGTTCACAATAAAGGTTTGACAATAAATATTAGTTTCTATAAAAAATCGTTTCTAAAATATTTTTTTAGCAATAGTTTTTATTGCACTGACATTAAGTTGTCGTACTATTACTCCCCAAAGTCATGAAGACAAAAAGCTATCTCCATTCGTAGGGATGTAAGAGTGGATTAAAAATTCACTGAAAAAACATACATTCCACATTATAATTAGAGAGAGAAATGACTGATTACTATTACCCAAAAATTCTCCTACAAAAAGAATATTTGCTGTACAGAGAATAATTTTGTTGTTAAATGACAGCACTATAAATAGGAACATATTATCCTTATTGTTATTCAATATTTTTACATCCACGCATTAAATTTCATTATATAGAATAATTATTGTACATTAGCAAAATAAACAAAATCAAGATTATGAAGAACCTGAATGCAGGTATGCTTGCATTGGCAGCACTGCCTGGAGCCATGTTTGCTCAAGAGACAAGCGAAGCGGTGCCTTATATCAAATCGCGTCCGAATGTAGTTATGATATATGCCGATGACTTGGGATTCGGTGACCTTGAGTGCTATGGTGCAATAGGTGTAAAGACCCCCAATGTAAACCGTTTGTCCGACAACGGTGTACGCTTCACGAATGCCCATGCGGTGGCATCAACAAGTACCCCTTCGCGTTACTCCCTGCTCACTGGTGAGTACCCCTGGCGCAAGAGTGGGACAGATGTTGCTGCCGGTGACGCGGCAATGATTATCTCGCCCGACCAATACACCGTTGCCGACGTATTCAAGGAAGCCGGTTACACCACTGCTGCATTCGGCAAGTGGCACCTGGGACTTGGCTCACAGACCGGAAAACAGGACTGGAATGCCCCTATCACTCCCGCACTGGGTGACATTGGCTTCGACTATTCATATATAATGGCAGCTACTGCCGACCGTGTTCCTTGTGTATTCATTGAAAACGGTTCGGTAGCGAACTACGACCCATCGGCACCCATATATGTAAACTACAATAATAATTTTGAAGGAGAGCCAACAGGAAAGGACAACCCGGAGCTGCTTTACAACCTTAAATCAAGCCACGGACACAACTACTCTATCGTGAACGGTATTGGTCGCATAGGCTACATGAAGGGCGGTGGAAACGCCCTTTGGAAAGACGAGAACATTGCCGACAGTATAACAGCCCATGCTGTAGACTTTATAAAGCAGAACAGCGACACACCGTTCTTTATGTATTTTGCAACCAACGATGTTCATGTTCCCCGTTTTCCACACCAACGTTTCCGCGGACAGAGCGAAATGGGATTGCGCGGCGACGCTATTGTTCAGTTCGACTGGAGTGTAGGCGAGATTGTACGCACTCTCGAGGAACAGGGATTGCTTGAAAACACCTTAATCATACTAACAAGTGACAATGGCCCCGTGCTTGACGACGGTTACGTAGACCAAGCCGAGGAACTCGTAGGCGACCACTCGCCTACCGGAGGACTGCGCGGCGGTAAGTACAGTGCTTATGAAGGCGGTACACGAGTACCATTCATAGTTCATTGGCCTGCAGTAATAAAGGAACAGTGTGTAAAGAATTCTCTTGTATCACAAATTGATTTTCTTGATGTGATGGCAAGTGTTGCCGGTGTAGGAAATGGCGAGTCACTCTCTACCGACGGCTACCCCGGAGAGGCAGCAACATGGTTCGGCGACGACGATAAAGGACGTCCGTTTGCAATTGGTATGGCACAGAACCACACATTGACACTGTGTACTGACGGTTGGAAATTCATTGAGCCTAAAGGTGGAGCAGCAATGATCCAATGGGGACCAAAGATTGAGACAGGCTACTCAACAAACCCACAGATTTTCAAACATGAAAACGGTGAATTTGATGAAACCCAGAACTGGGCTTCAAACAATACAGCTGTTGTCGAGAACCTCACAACACAGTTGGAAAAGATACGCAACAGACAATATGACGAGGTCACAATCATAGCAAAGCCAGGCGACACTATAGACCTTACGCCCTATTTTGGCAATCACGACGGCGCTGTAGTAAGTGGAGATTTTATTGACGGTGACGCAACCGAACTTGACAATATAACAATAAAAAGTGATATACGCGACGGTGCACACACCGGCGTTGTGGCAATGCCCGACGGCACTATTTTCCTTTTTGCTGTAATAGTAAACCCTTCATACAATGGAGCATACCATATCAACTATAACGGGAACCCACTGTTCATAGCATATAATACGACTCACGACAACAGCAAGAACGAAGGATATAAACTTATTTCACCCGACCATTATTCAACATCGGCAGCCGGCGATGAGATTTTCATCATTGAACCATCGGGAGTTGGATATACACTAACAATGCAGGGCAAGGTTCTGAAAGAACCCAGACTAAGTGGATGGGGACACATAATGTTCTCGGACAACAAAGCAGAAGCCGGAATATACCTTTTTGAAGAGACTTCAACTGACGGTAAATATAAGATACGCAGTAGCAGTGATGGTATCAACTACGTAAACATATACAAAGAACATGGCGTAGCCGGTAACGACAAGGCAACCAAAGCCGGCCTTGCCACATATACTCTTGAAGGAGTATCAACCTTCCCGCTTACCTTACCTGCCGACGGAACTGCTGCAATTTGCCTGCCATTCAATGTTGTCATTCCAGAAGGCATTTACGCCTATGACACAACTATTACCGATATTCAAAGCAACGAATCAAACGGATACAGCTGTACAATGAGAGTTATTGCCGGCCCCGGAGAGACATTGAAAGGAGGTACACCAGCAATTGTCAATGGAAACGCAGGCACTCATCAGCTAGTAATAACAATGTCAGACAATGGTGCAGCCACCTCCTTTCCCGAGTCACTACTCAAAGGCAACTATGTTGGAAGCAAGCTGACACAGAGCGACAATGCCAGAAAATTTGTATTTGAAAAAAGTTGTTTCATGGCTTTTGAGAGTTCAAAGGAGATTGAAGCAAACCAATGCTGGTTGGAGTGCAATATAGCACAGGTAAACGAGTTTACCATATACTTCAGTGACCCCACCGGTATTGATGGCGTCACCTCTACCCGACAAAACAGAGACGGGAATATATACAACGTTGCCGGCGAACGTCTTTATAACACAAAAAGAGGAATCAACATTATTGACAACAAAAAGATTCTTGTAAGATAAGACACTTGATGAGGATGACTAAAAAGAGCCTTTTAGTCATCCTCATGACAAAAGTGGGCGGCCCATTTGCTTTTGAGCCACCCACATATCATATTATTTTCCCAGCAATTTTGCCTCGTTCCACAGAGCATCCATCTCTTCAAGAGTCATATCCTTAAGATTCCGACCCAGACCAAAGGAGTGTTGCTCAACGTAGTTGAAACGGTTGCGAAATTTCATATTTGTCTGTTCAAGCGCATTATCAGGATTTATCCCATAGAGACGTGCAGCGTTCACTATACTGAAAATCAAATCGCCGAACTCCTTCTCCATAGCCTCCTTGTCGCCCGATTGCATTTCGGTTTCAACCTCGGCAATTTCCTCACGTACCTTGTTCCATACATCCTCCTTCTTTTCCCAATCAAACCCCACATTTGCGGCCTTCTCCTGCATGCGGTAGGCCTTTATGAGCGATGGCATAGAGTTTGGCACACCACTCAGAACACTCTTGTTCCCATCTTTCTCGGCCATCTTCAACTGCTCCCAGTTCTTGCAAACCTCACCGGCAGTCTCTGCAACAGCTTCACCAAATACATGCGGATGACGGTATATGAGTTTGTCGCAAAGACGATCGCATACATCCTTCATATCGAACTGCTGCTTTTCGCTTGCAATCTTTGCATAAAAGGCAACATGCAGCAACACGTCACCAAGTTCCTTACATATATTCTTTGTATCATCGGCTACAAGCGCGTCGGAAAGTTCAAAGCACTCTTCAATTGTATTGGAGCGCAAACTGCTGTTCGTCTGCTTTCTGTCCCACGGACATTTCTCGCGCAATTCGTCAAGTACATCCAAAAAATGGCCGAAAGCTTCCAATATTTCACTTCTACTATGCATAATTTGTAATTTTTTTGTGGCACAAAGATAAAAATTATAATAATAAGAATTAACTTTGCAGTTAGGTTAATTTGGAATTATTATATAAAATAGGAATATACCCTTTTTTCATATAATTTTCCACCCTATACCCACAGCATTCCATGCATGCCATACAAGGAATTTAATGTAAAAAATAAAATTTAAAACATAACATATATCATGAGTTTGACAACCACTTATATACCCGCAGAGGTTGAAGAAAAATGGTACGAGTATTGGATGAAGAACAATCTTTTCCACTCTGAACCCGACGAGAGAGAACCGTATACAATTGTTATACCGCCACCAAACGTTACCGGTGTGTTGCACATGGGACACATGCTCAACAATACCATTCAGGATATTCTTGTACGCCATGCACGTATGCAGGGCAAGAATGCATGCTGGGTTCCCGGTACCGACCACGCCTCTATTGCAACCGAGGCTAAGGTTGTGAAGAGACTTGCCGAGCAGGGTATAAAGAAGAGCGACCTCACACGTGAGGAGTTCCTGAAACATGCTTGGGAGTGGACCGACGAGCACGGTGGCATTATCCTCAAGCAGTTGCGCAAACTTGGTGCTTCGTGCGACTGGGACCGTACATCGTTCACAATGGACGAAGTACGTAGCCAGAGTGTCATCAAGGTTTTCTGCGACCTTTACAACAAGGGACTTATCTACCGCGGATTGCGCATGGTCAATTGGGACCCCAAGGCACAGACTGCACTTAGCAACGAAGAGGTTATATATAAGGAGGAGAAGAGCAAACTCTACTATCTGAAATACTATGTTGACGAGGCTGCAGGCAGCACCGACGGCGAAGAGGATGGCGCAGTAACACTTGCAGCTACCGACGCTTTCGACCCGACTGTAAAACACCAGATTCTGCACCGCGACGCCAATGGTCGCCGCTATGCAGTTGTGGCTACCACACGCCCCGAGACAATCATGGGCGACACAGCAATGTGTATCAACCCCAAAGACCCCAAGAACACATGGCTCAAGGGCAAGAAGGTCATTGTACCGCTTGTAAACCGTGTAATCCCCGTTATCGAGGACCGCTATGTTGAAATTGAGTTCGGTACAGGTTGTTTGAAGGTTACACCTGCTCACGATACTAACGACTACATGCTGGGCAAGACACACAACCTTGAAACAATTGATATTTTCAATGCCGACGCAACAATAAGCGAAGCTGCAGGCATGTATGTAGGTATGGACCGCATGGAGGTACGTACACAGATTGCAAAAGACCTTGCCGAGGCAGGACTACTTGAGAAAGTCGAGGACTACGACAATAAGGTCGGTTACAGTGAGCGTAATGCCGACACGGCAGTAGAGCCACGTCTTTGCATGCAGTGGTTCCTGCGCATGCAGCATTTTGCCGACATTGCTTTGCCACCTGTAATGGAAGACCAGTTGAAGTTCTACCCTACCAAGTACAAGACAACATATAACAACTGGCTCACAAATATCCAGGATTGGTGTATCAGTCGCCAGCTATGGTGGGGTCACCGCATACCAGCATACTTCCTGCCGGTAGCCGAAGGGGCGGACGAGAAGTTCGTTGTTGCAGAGAGCCGCGAAGAGGCACTCAAACTAGCTCAGGTAATACCAGGTTACGAGAATATTACAGCCGAGGAGCTTCGTCACGACGAGGATGCACTTGACACATGGTTCAGTTCATGGTTGTGGCCTATCTCACTGTTCAACGGTATTCTTGACCCGGGCAACAAGGAGATAAGCTACTACTACCCCACAAACGACCTTGTAACAGGTCCGGATATCATATTCTTCTGGGTAGCACGTATGATTATGGCTGGCTACGAATATCAAGGCGAAATGCCTTTCAGAAATGTATATTTCACTGGTATCGTCCGCGACAAGCTAGGCCGCAAGATGAGCAAGTCACTTGGCAACAGCCCCGACCCACTCGACCTCATAGCACGTTACGGTGCCGACGGTGTACGTATGGGTATCATGCTTTCTGCTCCTGCCGGTAACGACATTCTCTTCGATGAGAGTCTGTGTGAGCAGGGACGCAACTTCTGCAACAAGATTTGGAATGCATTCCGCCTTGTAAAGGGTTGGGATGTAAGCAACGAGGTTGAGCAGCCCGAGAGCAGCAAACTCGCTATCAAATACTTTGCAAACACATTGGCAAAGGCCGCAAACGAAATGGAGGACCTGTTTGGCAAATACCGTCTTAACGAGGCGCTGATGAATGTGTATTCACTATTCTGGGACGAGTTCTCGGCATGGTATCTCGAGATGATCAAACCCGCTTACGGTTCACCTATCGACGCTGCTACATACGAAGCTACACTTGGCTTCTTCGACAGCCTGTTGCGCTTATTGCATCCATTCATGCCATTCATTACCGAGGAGCTATGGCAGAATATCAAGGAGCGTGGCGAGAGTGAAAGTATCATGTTGCAGAACACGAAGGATCTTGCTGCTGAGTTTGACAGCGCATTCCTTGAGAAAATTGCAATATTCAAGGAGGTCACAGCAAACATCCGTGCCACACGCCAGCAGAAGAACCTTTCACCACGTGAAGCTCTGGCATTGCAGATTGTTGGCGAGTCACCGGTTGCAGGTCTTGAGAGCATACTCACAAAGATGGGTAACCTAACAGCAATAGAGAACACTACTACCCCCGACGATACTGCAGTTTCGTTCCGAGTAGGAACAACCGAGTTCGCCATCCCGATGGGAGCACTCATTGACAAGGATGCCGAGATTGCAAAAATGCAGGAGGAGCTTGCATACCACGAGAAGTTCCTCAAGAGCGTTGAGGCAAAGTTGTCGAACCCCAACTTCGTGAACAAGGCACCGGAGAAGATCATTGCAATTGAGCGCAAGAAACAATCCGACGCCAGCGAGAAGATTGCTATCCTAAAGGAGGGTATACGCAAACTCTCGAAATAACACGAAGCAAAGAACCTAAAATTCAGTAAACCATGCAGGACAAAAGACGTATAGCAATAATCATATTGAGCGTAATATCGGTAATCTTCCTCTTTTTGGGAGGCTACCTATGGTTTGCATTGCAGGACAGTGAGAACCAGAACCGTGAGATACAGGAGTTGATGGCTTTGGAAAAGGAGGAGATGTTGAACGACCTCACATCGGCACAAATGCAGTACGACGAACTCATGGTCCGCATTAACAACGACTCTTTGCGCACCAAGTTGGAACGTGAGCAGTTGCGTACACAGCAGTTGCTCGAGGAACTTGAGCGTACAAAAGCCACAAGTGCAGCCGAGATTACCCGTCTGAAGAAGGAGCTCAAGACTGTACGCGCCGTACTCAAGAGCTATGTAATGCAGATAGACTCTCTCAACCGCGAGAACGAGAAACTGAAAAAAGAGAACAGGGTTGTCCGTAACCAATACAATGAGGCAGCAAAAAAGATTGACCACCTGTCCGAAGAGAAGGAGATGCTTAACGAAAAGGTTGAACTGGCTTCGCAACTCGACGCAATGGGTGTCAAACTGCAAATGCTCAGAAAGAACGGTAAGGTAACAGACAAGATCAAACGTGCAAAACAGATTGCCATAAACTTCACCATTGCAAAGAACATTACATCAAGCACGGGTGAAAAGACAGTCTACATACGTCTTGTGCAGCCTAACCGCGAAGCCCTTGTCAAGAGCGAAAGCAACACATTTGTATATGAGAACAGGGAAATCACCTACTCCATGTACAAGAAATTCGAATATACAGGCGAGGAGCAGGAATTGGTCCTTTACTGGAATATTGAAGAGACACTGCAGAAAGGCGACTACACAGCCTACATTTTTGTCGATGGCAATATGATTGGCTCGGGCAGCGCAACATTTGAATAATAGATAATTATGAAAAGAATACTTGTAACAGGAGGAGCCGGTTTCATCGGTTCGCACTTGTGCGAAAGATTGCTAAGGGACGGCAACGATGTCATCTGCCTCGACAACTACTTTACAGGCAGTAAGGACAACATACGCCACCTGATTGGCAACGACCACTTTGAGCTTGTGCGACACGATGTAACACAACCATATACAGCCGAGGTTGACGAAATATACAACCTTGCATGCCCGGCATCTCCCGTACACTACCAGCACGACCCAGTAAAGACCATACAGACTTGCGTAATTGGTTCCATGAACATGTTGGGACTTGCCAAGCGTGTGGGTGCAAAGATTCTACAGGCTTCAACAAGCGAAGTCTATGGTGACCCTATAATACACCCGCAGGTAGAAGAATACTGGGGAAATGTAAACCCAATTGGCATTCGCTCGTGCTACGACGAGGGCAAGCGTTGCGCCGAGACTCTGTTCATGGACTATCACCGACAGAATAACGTAAAGATAAAGATTATACGCATATTCAACACCTATGGTCCCAGAATGAGCATGAACGACGGACGCGTAGTGTCAAACTTCATTGTACAGGCGCTTCAAGGCAAGGACATTACAATCTATGGTGATGGAAAGCAGACACGCAGTTTCCAGTATGTCGACGACCTTGTAGAAGGTATGGTGCGCATGATGGATACAGCCGACGATTTTACCGGTCCCGTGAACATTGGAAATCCCGGCGAATTCACCATGTTGGAACTTGCACAGAAGGTGATTGAACAGACCGGCTCAAAATCGAAAATCATATTCGAGCCATTACCGCAGGATGACCCACGACAGAGAAAACCGGATATTTCACTTGCCAATAAAGAACTTGGCGGATGGTTGCCGACAATAAAACTCGAGGAGGGTTTGAAATATACAATAGATTATTTCAAGAAACTGGTATAACAACCATACAGTCATTATTGGCAAGTCCATGAGCCGCAAGAAACAAGAACGGTTCCAGGCTACACCATAAATGACATACAATAAAGAAAACTAATTTAAAAATAAAATAAAATGAATATTCTAGAACTAAGCGAACAGGAGATTGTACGCCGCGAATCACTTGCCGAGCTGCGTAACATGGGTATTGAGCCATATCCCGCAGCAGAGTACCCCACAAACGCGTTTTCAACAGATATCCTTGCCGAATTCAAGGACGAGGATGAACCACGCGAAGTTTGTATTGCAGGCCGTATGATGAGCCGTCGCGTAATGGGTAAGGCTTCATTCATTGAATTGCAGGACTCTAAAGGCCGCATACAGGTATATATCACACGCGACGATATATGCCCTGGTGAGAATAAGGAGACCTACAACACATTGTTCAAGCGTCTGCTCGACATCGGTGACTTTGTAGGTATCAAGGGTTTTGTGTTCCGCACACAGACCGGTGAAATCACTGTACACGCAAAAGAACTTACAATACTGTCAAAGAGCATTCGTCCACTTCCTATTGTAAAGTATAAGGACGGTGTTGCATACGACAAGTTCGAGGATCCAGAACTACGTTACCGCCAGCGCTATGTAGACCTTGTTGTAAACGACGATGTAAAGGAGATTTTCATCAAGCGCAACAAAATCTACACATCTATGCGCGAGTTCTTCAACTCAAAAGGCTATATGGAGGTTGAGACACCAGTATTGCAGTCAATCCCAGGTGGTGCAGCAGCGCGCCCATTCATCACACACCATAATGCACTTGATATTCCTCTCTACCTGCGTATTGCAAACGAGTTGTATTTGAAGCGCCTTATCGTGGGTGGTTTCGAGGGTGTATATGAATTCTCAAAGAACTTCCGCAACGAGGGTATGGACCGTACACACAACCCAGAGTTCACATGTATGGAAATTTATGTTTCGTACAAGGACTACAACTGGATGATGTGCTTTACCGAGCAAATGCTTGAGAAGATTGCACTTGACGTGAACGGAACAACAGATGTACAGGTGGGTGAGCACACAATCAGTTTCAAGGCACCTTTCCGCCGCGTAACAATGCTCGACTCTATCAAGGAGTTCACAGGCTACGACCTCAACGGCAAGAGCGAAGAGGAGATCTTCGCTATATGCAAGGAGCTTAAGATGGAGGTTGACGAGACCATGGGTAAGGGTAAGCTAATCGATGAGATTTTCGGCGAGTTCTGCGAGGGCAACTACATACAGCCTACTTTCATTACCGACTACCCCATCGAGATGTCACCTCTTTGCAAGCGTCACCGCAACAACCCAGACCTTACAGAGCGTTTCGAGCTCATGGTTAACGGTAAAGAACTTTGTAACGCATACAGCGAGCTCAACGACCCAATTGACCAGGCAGAGCGTTTCCAGGAGCAGTTGCGCCTGAGCGAAAAGGGTGACGACGAAGCGATGTTCATCGACAAGGACTTTGTTCGTGCATTGGAGTACGGTATGCCACCTACATCGGGTATGGGTATCGGTATGGACCGTTTGGCTATGCTCATGACAGGCCAGACAACAATCCAAGAGGTACTGTTCTTCCCACAGATGCGCCCCGAAAAGAAGGTTCCCAAAGACAATGCTGCAGCATTTGCAGTTGTAGGTGTACCCGAAGAGTGGGTTCCTGTTCTTCACAAGGCAGGCTATAACCTTGTAAATGACCTCAAAGGCGGTAATGCCCAGAAGATACAGATGGAAATCGGCGGTATCAACAAGAAGTTTAAACTCGGTTACACAGTACCTTCGGTAAACGAGGTTGCTGCATGGATAGAAAAATTGGGATAACAATTAAAATATAACACTATGGAACTTTCCAACAAACAGGTTGCCATTATGGGTGGCGGCAGTTGGGCAACGGCTATTGCCAAGATAATCCTCAACAATGTCGACAGCATAAACTGGTACATAAGACGCGACGACCGCATTGAAGATTTCAAGCGTTTGGGACATAACCCCGCATATCTTTCAGCAGTCAAATTCGACACCGACAGAATCAACTTCTCTTCGGACATCAACAAGATTGTAAAGGAGAGCGACATACTTGTATTTGTTACCCCGTCGCCATATCTCAAGAACCACCTTAAGAAGTTGAAAGGCAGCCTTGAGGACAAATTCATTGTAAATGCAATCAAGGGTATTGTCCCCGAAGAGAACCTGATTATATCGGAATACTTCAATAAGGTATACAAGGTACCTTATGAGAACATAGCAGCCATTGCAGGCCCATGCCATGCCGAGGAGGTAGCCCTTGAACGCCTGTCATACCTTACAGTAGGCTGTTCAAGCATAGACCATGCAAAGCAGTTTGCAAAGAAACTTGCCAACAGTTTCATCAAGACCTCGGTCAGCGACGACGTGGTAGGTATCGAATATGGTTCTGTACTGAAGAACATCTATGCCATTGCTGCCGGTATATGCAGCGGATTGAAGTACGGCGATAACTTCCAGGCTGTGCTAATGTCAAATGCAGCCATTGAGATGAACCGTTTCCTGAACGTTGTTCACCCAATTGAGCGCACAATCAACGACTCGGTGTACATGGGCGACCTGTTGGTTACAGGTTATTCAAAGTTCAGCCGTAACCGCGTGTTAGGTATCATGATTGGATAGGGTTACTCATTAAAGAATGCACAGATTGAGATGGAGATGATTGCCGAGGGTTACTATGCTGCAAAGTGTATCAAGGAGATTAACGAGCACTACCGCATAAATACCCCAATCATAGACGCCGTGTACAATATTCTGTACAAGGGTATTTCACCGGTAATTGAGATTAAGCTATTGACAGACTCATTTAAATAATCGTTAAAATTCAGATTCTTCGCTTTGCTCAGACGTATTGTTGAGGGCTTGCCCGAAAAATGACAATCCTCGCTATTTTGTCATCCTGAACGCGAGTGAAGGATCTCAAACAACAATAATAATGAAAAGTATATCATTGAACATTGACAAAGTTACAGGCTTTGTTACAAAAGAACAGATTCTGGCTCTTGAGCCACAGGTAAAACGCGCACAGGCCGCTCTTGAGGACGGTTCACTGCCAGGCAACGACTTCCTTGGCTGGTTGCACCTTCCATCATCAATCACAAAGGAGCACATTGCCGACATCAACGCTACAGCACAGACACTCCGCGAGAACTGCGAGGTAGTGGTTGTTGCAGGTATCGGTGGTAGCTACCTTGGCGCGCGCGCCGTTATCGAGGCACTCAGCAACAACTTTGCAGCCCTCATCGGCGACAGCAAGAACCCACGCGTCATCTTCGCTGGCCACAACATCAGCGAAGACTACCTGAGCGAACTTACCGAGTACCTCAAGGGTAAGAAGTTCGGTGTAATCAACATCTCAAAGTCAGGTACTACAACCGAGACAGCCCTTGCATTCCGTCTGTTGAAGAAACAGTGCGAGGACCAGCGTGGCAAGGAGATGGCAAGCAAGGTTATTGTAGCCATTACCGACGCAGTGAAGGGTGCGGCACGCATTACAGCCGACAAAGAGGGTTACAAGAGCTTTATCATCCCCGACAATGTAGGTGGACGTTTCTCTGTTCTCACACCTGTAGGTCTGTTGCCAATCGCAGTTGCAGGCTTCGATATCGAGGCACTTGTAAACGGTGCTACCGATATGGAAAAGGCATGTGCCCCCGAAGTACCATTCGAGGAGAACATTGCAGCCATGTATGCAGCTACACGTAACGCACTCTATGCCGACGGCAAGAAGATTGAGATTCTTGTAAACTACCAGCCAAAGCTTCACTTCACATCCGAGTGGTGGAAACAGCTCTACGGCGAGAGCGAGGGCAAGGAGAACAAAGGTATCTTCCCCGCATCGGTAGACTTCACAACCGACCTTCACTCAATGGGTCAGTGGATTCAGGAGGGTG
>JAFZFM010000159.1 GCA_017555865.1 Bacteroidaceae bacterium | reverse complement strand
TTTCCAAAGATGTATTGTGAATAGACAAAGGTGGCGTATGAAGGAATTACATTCTTCACTACATACGCCACTCAATTTATGCCTCAATAGGAATCTGAATTATCGACAACCATTGTTCTGGGTCTTCCTGATTCCATACTCCGTCAATGTAGGAGGTACGAAGAGGCCCAGCAAGTTTGTAGCCTTGCTCTTCCATATAAGCAAAAGCTTCGGTGAATGACTCGTGGACGCGTTCATAAGGACCAATATGTTTCATACATAGCGCCTTGGGCACAGCAGCAAAACGCTTGAATTGTATGATATCGTTGTCTGTGCCCATATCTTCCACCTGTTCGCAATACTCGATGTCAATGTCAGTGGGGCGATACTCTTTGTTGTGCTCAATGGTAAAGCAATAGCCTGGCTCTGTACATTTGCATCCGAGGCGGTGCATTTCGGGGCCAATTGTCTCTACACACAGTTGTCCAAGAGCAGCGTAATTAGAAATCACTTCACGATGGCTTGCCACAATAATCTCGGGCAAGGCTTGAATACTAAATTTTTCCATTTTTTTGATCTGCTTTTGAGAGTCCACCCATTTAAGCAATTGACTACGGCGCTCCATCAGCAGTTGCAATTGTCGCTCTGTCTCCTCTATCTTTTGAGTCAGCTGGTCAATGCTTGGCATCTGCGCACCATCCTCTAATAGTTCTTTGATCTCTTCGAGCGTGAAACCTTGCCGTTGGAGTCGACGAATGGTGCCCAACCGCTGCATTTGCTCGACGTTGTAATAACGATAGCCTGTCCACTCGTCTACTTCGCAGGGAAATAGCAACCCTTTTTGTTCGTAGTGGCGCAGAGTCTTAACTGTTACTTGCATCATCTTTGAGAACTCTCCGATTTTTAACTTTGTTAATTTACTCATAATCGTACGATTCATTTGCTAGCGAGTGCAAAGTTAATATATGCCCTTAGGGACGAGTCAAGAGAAAAATGAAATATTTTCAGCAGAAAATTAAAAATAGGCAATATTATATGTCGCACTTGTATTGGGTCCTATTTTAGACTACATAGAAGACTACACGCCAAAAATAAATTAGAGTTCAAACGATTTTACAAGCAAAGTCGTTTCACAATACAAAAGAATAATATCTTGTGTATAAACAAATTCGGCGGTAAAAATAATTCACCGCCGAAAAAGTGCAACCTTGATGGGTTGCTATTTTTATGATTGTAAAAACTCATCCATCAGATGTTATTCAGTCCCTCCTGCGAGAGAGTGGTAAACTCTTTCTCACTAAGCACCTTTATACATTTCTCAAGGTCGTTGGGGCGGATGATGATGCTCGCCGTAGCGCCCTGAGCAAAAGCATACATATACTCAATAGAAATTCCGGCCTCGGTAATTGCCGCCAATGCAACCTCGAGTGCACCGGGAACATCGGGGCACTGAATGCAGATTACGTCATTGAGGCTCGCTGCGATACTTTTTTCGCGCAACAATGCACACGCCTTTTCAGGGTCGGATACAATGAGGTGCAGAACACCAAACTCGGCATTTTCGGATACCGTGAACGCCTTCATGTTTATTCCTGCTTCGCTTAAAATTTTTGCCACCTGTCCGAATCGTCCCAGACGATTCTCAAGGAATACGGATAATTGTTTGATTAGCATCTTTTCTTAGGTTTTGAAGGTGAAACTATTACTCAAATTTACGGTGGTCGATTGCATGCTTGGCCTTACCCATGCTGCGCTCAATGGTATTGGGCTCCACAATCTTGATGTTGGGAGAAATGCCCACCACGCTCTGTACTCTTGCAGTGATACGTTTCTTGAGGCTTGCAAGCTCGGTGATTCTATCAGTGTAGTACTCAGGCTTAACCTCAACCTGAATGTCAAACGTATCGGTGTTGTTCATACGGTCAACCTCTATCATATAATAAGGCTCGCACTCGGGGAATTCGAGGATGATGCTCTCGATGGTAGAGGGGAACACGTTCACGCCGCGAATGATGAGCATGTCGTCGCTGCGACCAAGAATCTTGCTCATGCGCACTGCTGTACGTCCACACTCGCAAGTCTCGTAGTGCAGGGTAGTGAGGTCGCGTGTGCGGTAACGTATCATGGGCATACCCCACTTTGTAAGGTTGGTGAATACAAGCTCGCCCTTCTCGCCGGGAGGCAGAGGCTCGAGTGTCTCGGGGTCGATAATTTCGGGGTAGAAGTGGTCTTCCCACAAGTGTGTACCATTCTGGCAGTGACACTCGCATCCTACGCCGGGACCGCACATCTCTGTAAGACCATAAATATCGAATGCCTTGATTTTGAGTTTCTCCTCAATCTCGCGGCGCATAGCATCTGTCCAAGGCTCGGCACCGAAGACACCCACGCGCAGCTTGAAGTCGTTGATGTCGAGGCCGCTCTTCTTTATTGCATCGGCAATGTAAAGGGCATATGAGGGTGTACATGCAAGCACTGTGCTGCCGAAGTCGTGCATCAGTGTAATCTGTTTCTCGGTGTTTCCGCTACCTGTGGGAACGATAGAAGCGCCAATGAGTGTACCACCATCGTGTGCTCCCAATCCTCCTGTAAAGAGACCATAACCGTACGACACCTGCATAATATCATTCTTGCTTACTCCTGCAGCCATCAATGAGCGTGCAGTAACCTCGCTCCACATCTGAAGATCCTCTTTTGTGTAACCAGCAACAATGGGCTTACCTGTAGTACCCGAAGAGGCGTGCAGACGTACAATCTGCTCCATAGGCACACAGAAAAGGCCGA
>JAFZFM010000011.1 GCA_017555865.1 Bacteroidaceae bacterium | reverse complement strand
CCCAAAAGCCCTTGTACTTCTCATCAATGGCATCGGCAGCCCAAATGCGCAAAGTAACCTCAATTGTAAAGGCAATCACCGTCACGATGTCAATCACCGAAAGTACCTTTTCGCATACCGGACCAACATTGAATGTCGATACGAACACCGAAAGAGTACTCAGTATGATAAGGCCGATAATCACATAATCGGGATAATTTTCCCATTGCCTGGTGCGCAAGTCACTGTCAAAAACCCGTGCAAGTTGCTGCTTGAATGTTTCTACTCGTGTCATTATATTCTGTTTATTATGTTTTGTATCGCTTTTACCATCTCATCAAGCGGCATGGTAGGCTTTCCCTCTGTTGCCGACGGCTGGCCCTCATAGAAAGGCAGATGAACGAACAATCCCTTCATCCCTGGCCTCTCATTGCACAACTGCAGTGCCTCGTAATAGAGCCTGTTGCACACATAAAGCCCAGCACTGTTCGAGACCTTGGCAGCTGTGCCACTCTCCTCCACAGCCTTGCACAACCCCTTTATATCGCAGTTGCTAAAGAGCGCAGCCGCTCCGCCGGGGGTAATGGTCTCCTCTTCGGGAGTAAAACCGTCATTGTCAGCAATGGACGCATCCATCATGTTTATAGCAATGCGCTCCAGTTTTATATAGTCAATGCCCGCAGCCTGTCCAAGCATGACAACGGCATCAGGTGTATGTTCCTGCACGGCCTTGCGCAGCGCAATTGCCACACCCGTAAAGCTCACCGGCAACAGGCAGGCAACGACTTCGACACCTTCAACACCGCAGGCGGCAACCTTACCGGCAACCGCCCACGACGAATTTTCATTGTATTTCCCGAACGGCTCAAAGCCTGTCAAAAGAACTTTAGCCATCACTGAACAATTGAATATTTCGTTGTAAAATATTCTGTTTTCGGCACTACAGCCTCAACCTCAACCCAAAGGTAATTGGTATATCTAACACGCTCGTTTTCGAAAGCAAGATATATCGTCTTCAGTCCTTTAACGGGAATACGGCCGTTACAAGACTGTGTTCCGAGCGTAGAATAATCTACATCGTAACTAAGCACCGAAGCGGATTTTGTCCCATCCTGAAACTGCTTTGCCTGCGCCTGGTTACGGAACACATACATATTGCAATATGCATCCTCGTCACGCAAAGGCCTGTTATCATCGAGCAGCTTACTGAATAGATTCACATTGCCGTTCTTCTCCTTTTCATAGAGAGGTAATCCCAGGAATTTGACTTTCTTGTATGATGAGGCAAGGTTTTCATGGAAATCACCATCGCTTGACCTATCACGCTCGCTTGTGGCAATACGCATGGAGTAGAGAATGTCGGTTGCTCCCGTTGGAACCTGAACAGCAACCAAAGCTTTGGAACTTCCCGAGAAAGTAGCCTTCAGTTGACCTCGCAAAGTAAACTTACGAGGCTCATCAAAGCATTGATGCATCAAGATGCCCGATACCCCTTTGGCACCGAAATCACCTTTCGCGCATTCAACCTGCTCAGTAACTACAGGAGTCGGCGAACTCAGTCGTGACACATCGGCAATCTTATATTTGACAGACAAATCAAGATACTGCGCCTTCGTAGGAACTATCTCCACCAGATAAATGGCAGTATTCTTTATCTCCATGCTGTGCTCCACCGATGTTTTTCCTGCAAAAGTATTCAACACGCTACGGCTATTGGCATTGCTTATCTTGAGAGTAAAGGATTGCTGTGATATTGCCACTACATTCAGCGTTTCACCCTTTTGAAGATACACAGGATAGGTCTGTGATGCTTCTATAAGATTATCCGAGAAATCAAATGCAGTCACCTCAAAATTCTCAATACACTCAGCACTCTTGCTCACAATCTGTTCGCGCAGATTCTTGACACGTGCTTTCAAGACCTCGCAAGCATTGAGATGCTCGGGAGCCATCTCAATGGGATTGTAGTCATAATACAAGTCCTTGCCTATGCTATGCATCTCCTTCAATTCTTCGGCTGAGAATACACTCCAGTCAGCAGTCTCCACAATCCTTTCCAGTTCCTGAACACGCTTGAAGACCTCGTTGTATTCATCAAGGGAAGTTCTGCCACCCGTGCCACCCGTGCCACCTGAACAACCGCAGAATATTGCCAGTACAAGTAATATTATAAGACGTATCTTCATGGTTATCGTTTTTTACCAAATACTGATTTCAATATAGCACCGCCGATCTTACGCTCCACACCCTGCTTGGTAAGCGGAATACCGGTCTTCTTTGAAATCTTCTGCTTTACAGCAGTAACTCCCACCGCTCTCTTGAGTGAGAAAGAAAGTCCTGGAATTTTCATAGTTCATAAAGATTTAGAAGTTGTTTAAATTTATGTCCTTGAAATTTTTATAGAACTTTTTTAGAGTGTTTTTTTATTTTTCAAAGGCGCATAGCGGGCTATGTAACTGCGAAAAAGGGAAAAACAGACAAAAAAGGGCATAAAAAGACAAGCACTTCTTGAGGACAATGTAAATAATATTTTTGAAAGAAATTTAAACAGCTTCTTAATGAATTCACATCATTTTTTACACTCACGCAGCATTGGCCACAGCATCCGCCAACACCTTTACCATATATATTGCACAAGGCCACATGGCCAAACTACCCGCATACCCAAGAACTGTTGTCACAGAGAACTCAAACAACTGATTTGCCGACTTTGACCAGAACCAACGGGGCGGGACATCATACTTGACAGCAAATATACCCAGTACAAGACCTGCAACAGCCATTATACCTGCCAGTACAAGCACATATACATCATCGTATACGATACATCCGCAAAGCCCCAATACACCCAAGAAATTCACGGCAGGAGCAAACAGGTTAATCAAGAACAATAGTACCTGCATCTTTGCAATTTTTATACAGATCAGTCATTGATCTTTTTACCCAAATTCTTCAAGGCGCCGCCCAAAGCCTTGCCAATGACACCAGTACCAGGAATAGGTATAGCCTTTCCTGCGCCCTGTATCATGTCGCCCGCGAAGTTAAGGATACCGCTACCCACTTTCTTTACGCCCTGCATTTTCTCCTCGGCTTTCCTTGCCGACAGGAATTCTTCGGCCGTCATGGCCTGCAAGTCAATAAGTCTGCGCTCTAGCTGAAGCAGTCGCTCCTCGGCAGCCTTTATCTCCTTCTTGTTACTTGAAGCAAAAAAACCCTTCGGTTTCCTAAGCTCCTCAAGTTCCTTTTTCACTGTCTCTATGTCCAGTTCACATTTCTTTACCTCGGCTTGCAGCAGACGCTCGGCACGCTGTATATCCTCCGGTGAAAAACAATCCTTACTCATATTGAATTAATTGTTACTTGCAACGCTTGAGACTATCCCTTGCGCTATCAATCTGACGTTTCAAATACTCAATCTGGCGGTCGTGCCTTGCAGCCGCGTCAATCTTGCTCTTGCGGTAGCTTGCTTTGCTCGATGGCGAAGATGCACTCTTTATCCAACGTGAATAGTTCTCGTTATCGCGTTTCTTTGCCTCTTTCTCCTTTGCGATATCAGCACGCAAGTCAATCAATTTCTTCTTGTAATACTCCTTGCTCATAGTTGTAAGTTCTTTGTTTGATTTATACTTTCGTTACCGTAATTCCGTCGATATTACTGTTCACATACTCCATGAAGGCATCGGTCTGTGTTCCCCACTGGTTACTTATGTAGAACTTGACACCACCGGGCAAGGCCGACTCGTAGTAGCGCTTCATGTCGGTTATGGTCTCGGTAGAATCTTTGATAAAATTGCTACCCTGCAAACGCTCGGGGAATACCTCCTTCAGTTTTTGCACTGTGATGCCGGGATTCTGCTCCACATATTTGTTCACAACAGCCTCAACCATCCTGCCCTTGCCGTATCGTCCCTCTCCATTCACGGCAAACTTGTCATAGTTCCTTACAGTAGCAGCACCCTTCTTTGGAGTGTCAAATGCCTTGAGGTTTGTAACGGCCGACATCTCAAGAGTAGCCTCAATAATCTCACCCAACCTCTCGTCGTTGTTCACATACTCCGAGATTCTATTGAGCAACATAGAAACGCTGAACACACGATTGCTAAGGAAGGTCTCTTTCTGGCACATGCGGAACACCACCTTCTCCCAATCCTCGTCAAACTCTTCCGATGCATTCAATCTCTCAACCTCAACCTCTGTCAAAGAACGCAGTTTCAATTTAGACGCAGTCTTCTCATTCCAATTCTTGTAGTCAGGCTCCTCGGCAAGCTGGTTATAAATATAAGGATATGCAATCTGAATACACACAAGAGCATAGTTGACAAGCTTGTCGAGCACAGTCACAGCACCGGCAGGGTTACCCTTCTGTTCCTCGTAGATAATAGAAATCAAAGCAAGGGTATTTGTCAAGCGTTTCAACGAGCGCGGGTTGGTACCAACCGACAAGCGGGTAACCTCCGAGAGTTTCTCGGCAAGAGCACAGTCCCCAAGCTCCTCCTTTGTAAAGAACTCAATCTTGTTCAAAGCATCCACAAGGAATGTATCCACATTATATGATGCCACCGGCATTGAAAACGGCAGCTGGATAATCTTGTCAAAGAAAGAACGGAACTCACGCTCGTTTGCCTCGGTAAGTTCACCGAATTTTGGTTTCAATCCCTTGATTACCACATCATAGTCAATAGCAAGGACAAAGACACACTTCTCAAGGTCGAATATATTCTTTAGCAGTTCAAGAATCTCCACAGCCACTGGCGGGTCAATGCGGTCAAGGTCATCAATGTAGAATATGAAACCACACTTATTCTTCTCCTTCTCAAGCGCATCGGCAATCAATTTTGCAATTTCATCTTTCAATTGCATAATATCCGATGAAGCCGACGGCTCTTCACCCTCCAGAATATCACCCACAAGATCCGAGTCTATACCCACAGCTCCTGCAGCAGCTTTTGTTCCGGCAACAGCAATCTTCTTGAACAAACCACCAATCTTGCGCTTGCTCTCCTCCCATTTGGTTGCACTTGGATTCAATGCACCTATCTGGTTAATTATACCGTCAAGGATAGACATGATAGCCTGTGCCGGTGTCTTCAACAAAGAGTACTGCCATGTATTAATCCAAATTGGGAAATACGGGGCTCCATCCACGTCACAAAGATTATAGCGCAGCAGGTTCATCAACGAAGTCTTTCCGCTACCCCACTCACCCTGCAATGCAATAGTTATTGGCGTGTCGGTCAATTTAATATATTTGATAAGCGCATTCTGGTATACCTGAATACCAAACAAATCCTCCTGCGTGTGCTTGCGAGGAACGTCAATAATACTCGATTTCATATATTTATATCCTTGTTATTCCACTCCTGTTTAAAACTACAGTTTTGTTACCGTAATTCCGTCAACGCTGTTGTTCACATAATCCACAAAGGCATCGGTCTGTGTTCCCCATTGGTTACTGATGTAAAATTTTACGCCACCAAGAAGAGCCTACAAATTCAACGACATTATCAGTTGGAAAGGCAGAATCATTTATTGTGATTTTATCTTTTTTATTGTAAATTTTAACACGTTTCAAGCTAGTGCAACCATAGAACGCGCTTTTTCCAATTGTTGTTACGCTGCTGGGGATTGTTATGCTTGTAAGGCTTCTGCAAAATTCGAACGCACATTCTCCAATAGTTGTTACGCTGTTGGGAATTGTTATGCTTGTAAGGCTGCGGCAATCTCCGAACGCATAATCTCCAATGCTTGTAACACTATTGGGGATTTCAATACTTGTAAGGCTGCTGCATTTATAGAACGCCCATTCTCCTATGCTTGTAACACTATTGGGGATTGTTATGCTTGTAAGGCTGCGACAATCTCCGAACGCACGTTCTCCAATTGTTGTTACGCTGTTGGGGATTGTTATGCTTGTAAGGCTGCTGCATTCATAGAACGCACTTTCTTCAATAGTTGTTACGCTGTTGGGAATTTCAATACTTGTAAGGCTGCTGCATTTATAGAACGCTGAACGTCCAATGCTTGTAACACTATTGGGGATTTCAATACTTGTAAGGCCGGAGCAACCAAAGAACGCACAATTTCCTATGCATGTGACGCTGTTAGGGATTTCAATGCCGGTAAGCCTGGTGCAACCACAGAACGTATAACTTTCAATGCTTGTAATACTACTAGGAATTTCAATGCTCGTAAGCCCAGTGCAATTTTTAAAAGCATCAGAGCCAATGCTTACAACACTATTGGGGATTTCAATACTTGTAAGGCCGGAGCAACCATAGAACGCAGAACCTCCAATGCTTGTAATGCTACTAGGAATTTCAATGCTCGTAAGCCCAGTGCAATTTGCAAAAGCTTTATAGCCAATGCTTACAACACTATTGGGGATTTTAATACTTGCAATCCTAGTGCAACCAAAGAACGCATTCTCTCCAATGCTTGTAACATTTTCCCCAATTACCACATGTGTAAGACCTTGACACCAAAAGAACGCACTCCTTCCAATGCTTGTTACGCTGTTAGGGATTTCAATACTTGTAATGCCGGTGCAACCATAGAACGCACTCTCTCCAATGCTTACAACACTATTGGGGATTTCAATACTTGTAAGGCCGGAGCAATGTTGGAACGCTTTCTCTCCAATGTTT
Source organism: Bacteroidaceae bacterium (assembly GCA_017555865.1). Taxonomy (GTDB): domain Bacteria; phylum Bacteroidota; class Bacteroidia; order Bacteroidales; family Bacteroidaceae; genus HGM04593. The sequence goes on along the minus strand of JAFZFM010000011.1, from coordinate 4,560 downwards.
GTAACACTATTGGGAATAACAGTTCTGTTACAACCATGAATCAAGGTATTTGTTTGTGTTTCTATAATGGCATTACAATTATCACGGCTATCGTATATTGTATTATCAGAATCTATTTTTATACTATTAAGGCTGCGGCAAGATTCGAACGCTCGATCCCCAATACATGTGACAGTGTCTGAAATTTCAATGCTTCTAAGGCCTGAGCAATAGAAGGCATAATCACCTATGCTTGTAATACCACTATGGATCACTATGCTTGTAAGACATTTTCTAAAATGAAAAGCAGCCTTTGCTATACTTGTAACACTACAAGGAATAACAGTTCTGTTACAACCATGAATCAAGGTATTTGTTTGTGTTTCTATAATGGCATTACAATTATCACGGCTATCGTATACCGTATTACCAGAATCTACTTTTATACTATTAAGACTTTCGCAAAAAGTAAACGCACATTCATGAATGCGTACAACACTTTTTGGAATTTCAATGCTTGCAAGAGATTCGCAACGAGAAAACGCATACTCTTCAATGTTGGTAACGTTGTTAGGGATTACAATATTCTCAAGAGCTTTACATTCCAAGAATGCTTTTTTTCCTATAGTTGTGACTTTATAGACTTTTTTATAGTACTCAACTGTTGCCGGAATAACAACATTTGTACCACAATCGTCTACTCCAACTATTTCCGCAGTCATAGCGGACTTGTCATATTCGTATTTTATTGTCATATTCGATTGGTTTTAATTTGTCGCCTATTATATCAGATAGTTAAATTCATTTCTGTTATGCACAAATCACCACAAAAGATATGCACAGAGAATGTCTTTGAGTCTACATCGGCAGAAGAAATCCTTTGAGGTTTTTCCATCTTCAAATTACTCCAGCAAAATTTTTCCATTTCGTACAAGTTCCAACAAACAGTCTCTACTGTTGATTTGAGTTTTGCGGCCAAATGTTCCAATTCGTCCGATTCTTCATCAGCCATCTTATCCATCAAACTATTTGCCCACGCAGGGACTATCGCCAGGTTCCACAAGGAAGTGAAATACCTCGGGTCGTATGCTCTTCCCCAAATATGCGATATGAAATAATTCTGGAAGATACTTTTTTTACCTTGGCTAATGGTATACCCCGTTTTATCATTGATAATCTTACGGACTTCGGCATTTCCGTCCTTATCCAGTTTTATAGGGCATTCGAAACCTTCATCTACAAAAAAACGCCTTTCACCTTCTATCCTATAAAGATTATCCTGCGTACTTTTTCTTGCAGGTATATCATTACCATCAAATATAAGTTTTGACAGTTCTTCAAATCTGGAATATACCATTCTTGGACTGAAAAAGTAAGTATTCTCTATTACAGCCTTTATGAAGTTGTCCTCACCAAGGATTTTGAGAAGACTCTTCATTCCGTCAATCTTTGCAAGTTGTGACTTATTGATTTTCTTTGCCATAATAACTTTACCGCCTTTTCATTGTATTTTCGAAACGGTTCAAAACCGGTCAATAGAACGCATAACGTTTTCATTTCATTCAACTTTCGTTACCTTAATTTCCCCAACATTCTTGTTCACATACTCCACAAAACTACTGGTCTGCTTTTTAAAGTTATATCACTTTGTTTTGCGTGTAATTATTCTTGTAACCTTGGTTGTTCCGTTTGACCTTGCTGTGCGCGTCACTCACGTAGTTGTATTTCCACTGTTTGTTACTTTTACGGTCTTGCGTGTAATCTTTGCCATGATTGTAAGATTTTAAATGCTCGATAAAAAGTTTAAAAAATGTGTGATATGTGGGGCAACCAAGCCCCACATACCTAGGTTCTGTTGTACAGGATTACTTGCCTGCTGCAACAAGAGTGATGTCGTTGTCGGCGAGCTTGCTGTCATCAGCGTTAGCTACCTGAACACCGATACCGTAGAGCTCGGCAATCTTCTTCTCGAAGTTACCAACCTTGAGGTTGCCACCTACTGTGAGCTCGCCACCCTTCTTGCCCTCTGCACGGATAGAAGCAAGTGTAGCGTTGTCATCAGCAAAAGCGCCCTTGCAGCTCTCGCTCTTGTAAACGCGCAATGATGCACCGAAACACTTCTTGAAGTTCTCCTTCAAAGACTTAACCTTCATGCGGCCGTCCAACTTGAATTCTGCCATAGTTGTAAAATTTTAAATGGTTAATAAAATATGAATAGTTAATTATCATTTCTTGTCATTAAGAAAATCTATCAATTTAGAGCCGAACTGACGTGTAGTCCAATTTGCATCATTCTGTTGCGCTCTGTGAAGACATCATTTTTTCCATATCAGCCTTCACAGCATTTTTCTTCACCTTACCGGCACACTCCAATGTCAAGCCATCAAGCACTGCAACCCAGAAGTCGCAGGTATAGACCTTTACCTTCAAGCCAAACTCGCTCTCCATACGTTCGATGAAGCGACCTGCAGTGAGGTTTCCGCGGCATGAGAATGTGCCCTCAGTAGTAAGGCCCAAATCACCCAACAACTCAGTGCCCTCGGTACGTGAACGACCGTTATATACTCTTACCTGAGCGCCAAAAGCTTTGTTGAAAGCGGTTGCAAACTCGCCTACAGTAGTTGATTTCTTTAACTCAAATTCGGTTCCTTCAGTCCCGCTTTGTACACTGGTTTCAACAACAGACTTTGTTTCAACGTTAATCTTGGGTTGTACTGCAACTTTAACAGTCTCAACTTTTGTACTTGTTTCTGCAGCAACAGAGTCGGAATCATGTTGTGTAAGTGGTGCCTCAATCACCGGTTCAGGAGTTGTGTCTACCAAAGTTTCTGTGGTTACTTCCTTCTCAACCGCTACAGGTGCAGATACAACCTCACTATTAACCTCTACTTCATATTCTGCTACCTCTTCCTCAATGGGTTCATCCACTACAACAAGGAGCGGTAACATCTTCTTAGGAAGTTTTCCCTTATAGTATTCCTCCATTTTAGCAGGCACAATGATCTCTTTCAGACCTGTGCAACCAGCAAATGTCTCGGCACCGATTTCGGTAACACTATGCGGAAGTTTAATGCTTGTCAATCCAGAGCAACCCTTGAAGGCCTCATTGGCAATGCTGGTGACATTATTTCCAATGATGATTTCAGTAATCGTCTTTCTCTTGTATCCCCAATCCCCGATATTGGCGCAATTGAAATCCAATTTAGCCAAGCCTGTGCAGGCAGCAAAAGCGTCAGCACCGATTTCAGTAACACTACTAGGTATTTTAATGCTTGTCAATCCTGAACAACCATAGAAAGCCTCTTTACCTATCGTTGTAACACTGCTTGGAATTTCAAGTTCAGTCAACCCAGAACAATTGCGGAAGGCTTCCGCCTCAATAGTTTCAACATTTTTTGAAAATTTCAGTTCTTTGACTCCTGAGCATCCAAAGAATGCACTGCTTTCAATCTTGGTTACGCTATCAGGTAATGTAAGCTTTAAGATTCCGCTACAATCCTTGAATGCTTCTTTACCAATGGTCTCAACCTTGTTTCCAATTACCACCTCCTTGATGGTCTTTCTTTGGAATCCCCAATTCTGGATAGAGCTGCAATGGAATTCTATCTTTGTCATACCCGTACAGCCATAGAACGCTTCAGTGCCTATAGATTTCACACTATCAGGAACAGAAATGCTTGTCAGGCTTGAGCAGTTACGGAACGCATTTGCTCCAATAGTTGTAACCTTATTGGGGATTACCAAACTTGTCAATCCCGAACAGCCCCAGAAGGCATCAGCCTCGATTGTTGTGACACTATCAGGAATGATAATGCTTGTAACACCGCTACAATCCTTAAATGCTTCCCTGCCGAGGGTTTTAACATTATCGCCCAAAATTATTTCATTTACAGATTTCCTTTGGAATCCCCAGTTGTTGATGGTGTCACAGTCCAGTTCAAGTTTTATCAGCCCTGTACATCCAAAGAACACCTCATTGCCAACTGATTTAATACTTTTACCCAATTTTATGCTCTCCAATCCAGAGCAATTACGGAATGCGCCAAAACCAATAGTACTTACCGACGAAGGAATTTCAATACCCTTCATGCCCTTACAACCTTTAAAGGCTTCAGCAGTAATACCTAATGTACCGTCTCTCAAGACTACAACCTCATCCTTCGGCATCGTTCCTTTGTATGCGTATAGAACTTTACCAACATATACAGGACCATCTGATTGCTTGTCATAGATATTTCTATACCATGGAGTACCGTCAAATGCTCCAGGAGCGATGTATGACACTTTGTCTGATAACCTTACATCGCTTAACTTATTGCAATAATAGAATGCGTTACGCCCAATAGTTGAAACTCCGTCTGGAATTGTAATGCTTGCAAGGCCGGAGCAACCACGGAACGCTTCACGTCCAATACTTGTAACGCTGTTAGGGATTGTTACGCTTGTAAGGCCGGAGCAACCATTGAACGCTTCACTTCCAATGCTTGTAACGCTGTTGGGGATTGTAATGCTTGTAAGGCCAGAGCAACCAGAGAACGCATAACTTCCAATGCTTGTAACACTGTTAGGTATTGTTATGCT
>JAFZFM010000158.1 GCA_017555865.1 Bacteroidaceae bacterium | reverse complement strand
TGTGGGTATTGGGGTGCCATCGGCAATCTGTTTTTCCCACTTTCCTTCAAAGTGAACAAAGCGTGTGAGATTTGCTTCCCATGGCTCTTTGCCTTCGGGGTAGAGTGCGCTCACTGTGTTGCCTTTTTCGATGTACTCGTCACCGAGTCCCATGAGTGAATGCCCGAATTCATGCACGTAAACCTCGCCAGTGCGTCCTGTGTTGCCGGCTGAACCAAGACCGTAGTAATTGTATATGCCTCCGCCACCGTATTTGTCGGTGTTGGTGAGTATAAATATACTTTCGTATGGTACACTCGATGCTATATCGCGAACTTTCTGAAACTCTTCGGTCATCTGATAGCGTTCGCTGTTGAAAGTGTAAAAACGTGTGTCGAGCAAGTTATCAACCCATTTGCCAATGCCTGGTTTGTCAATACCTTTTTCGTTTGATGCTTTCCATACGGCACGTATGTTTATGCGGTGCTTGTTTTGTGTGAACGGCTCATATTTGAAAAGAGCATCGCTCCACATGCGACAAGCTGCGATGAACTTATCTTTGTCTTCTTCGGTAAAACCGTCGGGTAGCAGTACAATGTCGAGGCTGTGGGCTATATCACCACCAATGTGAATGTCATAGTTCTCGCATTGTTTCTTACGGGGAGCAATGTCGTGGCTTTTTACATAGACTGTTTGAGTATATTTCTTTTCCCATATTTTGCTAACTTTATTGCGGGCATAGAATTCTATTGTGAAATTCTCTTTAGGCTCGGGGAATATTACGCTTTCGGGGAAAGAACGGCTTGTGAGTGTGGCCTCAGGTGTTGTCTGCCATTCGTTGAACAGGGTACAATAGTTGTTCTTGTATATTACATTTCCTGTGGCATTGTCTATTATCCTGAACATCTGTTCGCCATAATTGAAGGGGTTTATCAAAGATATCTTTGAACCGGCCCACATGCCTTCGCGTATGACCCTGTCGAAGTGGTACATCTCGTTCTTGCTGTCACCTGAATGGTGAAAGTCGAAACGCATTGTATTCTCTGTGAAATAATCGTTATAGACAATGTCGTTGTTTGATGGTATGTAGTTGTTGTATACTTCCTTTTTTGTGGAACACGAAAGAAGTGTTAGGGATAATGTGAAAATCAAAAATGCTTTTTTCATATATATGTGGTTTGTAAACGTACTATTTTCTTGACTCTTACAAAAATACAAAATTATTTGAATAGTGAAAAATGTGTAAAACAATAATAAAATGGATTCCTTTTTTTTGATGTTGTTGTAGTTTATTGTTATTTTTGTCAAAAATAAGACTTAATTAATTTATTTATGAAAAAGATATTTGTTATTGTTTTGGCAATCGGCGCAGTTCTTGCCGTTTCATCATGTAAGTCATCAAAGAATAATGCATACGAAGCTGCGTATGAGCAGGCTCGTGCTGCCGAGGGTCAAGGTCAACAGAGTGATGCAGTCGAGATATCTCCTGTTGCTTCATCAACTATCAAGGATGTTGCTGAAGATACAGCATATCGTACCGAAAAGGTTGTGCTTGCTTCGGGTAATGAAGGTGCTTTAAAGGCTTTCAGTGTGGTTTGTGGAAGCTATTCTACAAAAGAGAATGCCGATAAAATCCGTAACATGCTTTTGGACAAGGGCTATTCCGCAATTGTTGTGCAGAATCCTGAGTCTGGAATGTATCGCGTGGTGTGTGCTTCGTTTGATACAAAGGAAGAGGCTGCTGCAAGTCGTGCGAAATTCAAGGCTGCACATCCTAACAACAGCGATTTCCAGAAGGCTTGGTTGCTTTATAACAAGTAATCTGTGTTTTCATGCAACAGAATAACGGAGGGTATAAGGTAAAACAGTACTCTGGGCCTGTAAAGCGCTACTGTCAGACTCTTGATTTGAAGGATAATCCGGAGCTGATTGCAGAATACCGTCGCCGCCATGGTGAGGGTGAGGCGTGGGCCGAGGTGATAGATGGTATCAAAGAGGTAGGTATCCTTGAAATGGAGATTTATCTTGTCGATACCCGTCTTTTTATGATTGTGGAAACTCCTGTCGATTTTGATTGGGACAGTGCTATGGCGCGTCTTGCGACTTTGCCACGCCAACAGGAGTGGGAGGATTATATGTCGGAGTTCCAGGTTGCGGCTCAAGGTGCATCGTCTGATGACAAATGGCGCATGATGGAGAGAATCTTTTATCTTTATAAATGAGAATAATGGATAAAAAGAATAAGCCTGAACTGGTAGAAAAGAAGTATTTGTTGACATTCGCTCTCATCACATTGCTTTTTGCATTGTGGGGCTTTGCGAACGATATTACAAATCCTATGGTTGCGGCTTTCCAGACATTGATGGAATTGCCTGCATCGCAGGCTGCGTTAGTGCAGTTTGCCTTTTATGGCGGATATGCGACAATGGCAGTTCCGGCCGCTTTGTTTATCCGTCGTTTCAGCTATAAGAGTGCAATATTGTTAGGATTGGGGCTATATGCCTTTGGTGCTTTCCTTTTTATTCCAGCAGCACATTATCAGGCTTTTTCTTTCTTCTGTTTTTCTCTTTACATTCTTACATTCGGCTTGGCCTTTCTTGAGACGACTGCAAATCCGCTTATTCTTTCGTTGGGAGCAAAAGAGACTTCGACCCAACGTCTGAATCTTGCGCAGGCTTTTAATCCGGTGGGCTCGCTTGTCGGTATGACGATTGCATCGAATGTGGTGCTGCCGCAACTTATTTCGGATAAGCGTGATGCGGCAGGAAATGTTATCTTCCATGGCTTGAGTGCAGCTGAAAAGACTGAAATACGCTTGCACGACCTCGAGATTATACGCAACCCTTATGTAATGCTGGGAGTGATTGTACTTGTGGTATTTGTGATGATAGCCCTTAAAAAGATACCGCGTGTCAACAGCACTGCCAAGTATGTAAGCAATAAGGTTACCCTGTGGCGTTTATGGTATAATCGTCGTTATCGTTATGGTGT
>JAFZFM010000157.1 GCA_017555865.1 Bacteroidaceae bacterium | reverse complement strand
TGAGCTTGTCAACATTGATGATGTTGTAGTGTGGGTACTTGTTTACAAGCAGGCGTACTACGTGTGAACCAATGAATCCGGCACCGCCTGTAACTATAATGTTGCGTTTCATATCAATCCAATAGGTTTATATATCACAAAAATATAGAATATTACAATCTGTAGCAAATAAAAAAGCGTCAGTTTCAACGAAACAGACGCTTTTTGTGGATATTTGTTTATGTATATTCAATTAGAACTTGAAGTCAACACCAACTGATACGTTGTAGGTCTTGCGCATGTAGTTTGAACCTATATCGTTCATTGAACGGTTAACATCGTGTGCGTAGTTTGCATAGCAAGCACCAAAGTTGATGTCCCACTGCTCGTTGAGGCTGTATTTTGCACCAGCACCAACCAAGAACGAGTCGTTGATGAATGAAAGGTCGCTTGTGTATTTGTCGGTGATACCGAAGTTGCTGTACTGGATACCTGCAGAAAGCAACCATTTGTCTGTGAGCTTGAACTCTGCACCTGCCAGAATCTCGTATGTGTTGTGGTCGAGGTTCTTGTTGTTGTCGCCACCGAGCAAAGACTCAACCTTAGCGTCCTTGTCGAAGTAGTAGTTCCAACCACCCATTACCTGCAAACGTGGGCAAACCTGCCATGAACCAGCGAGTGAAAGGAGTGCAGGAGCGTCGCTGCGGAATGTTACGCCATCGGCAAATGTAGGAAGCTGCGCAGGAGCCTCTTTTGTGTCGTTCTCAACTGTTGTAACAGCACGGAACTCATATTTTGCAGCAAAGTTGAAGTCACCAACCTTGTAGTCAACACCTACTATTGGAGCAAAAGCCAAACCGGTCTGGTTCATGTCAACAGCAAGCTTTGGAGCTGCAGCAATGATTGCCTGCTCATAAGGAGCTGCAGGAGTAGCAGCAATGGGGTAGCCGCTGATAGTAACACCTTCCTTGAAGCTTGTTGTGATTGTGCCCTCATAGTTTGCTGTTGTGTAGTTTGCACGTACACCACCGTAAACAGAAAGGTTATCGTTTACTTTGTAAGCTGCACCAAGCTGCAATGAGAACATGTACTGTGTAGACTGGAAGCTTGACTCTGTTGAGTAGCCACCTACACCGTTAAGACCCATACCTGCCAAACCCTGTGCAAACAAACCGTTTACCATATTGTTGAGCATTGGAAGACCGTTGTTGAACTCACATTTACCGCCACCACCGGGGATACCAAACATACCGCTGAATGTCCAATCGCCAGTCTTGTAAGCTGCCATGATTGTAGGCATGCAAGGAACGTAAACCTCACCTTTGAAAGTTCTGTTGGTGTAGAGGTCTGTTACGTCGCGGTCCTGCCAAATCATCTGCCAGTTTGCAGAGAGTGCCCAACCTTCCTTGAAGAATGCTGTACCTGCAGGGTTGAAGTAGATAGCGTCAGTCTCCAATGAAGCGTAACGTGCTGGGTTACGAACGAATGAAGCGCTCTGGTTTGTGTTTGTCAATAGACCACCTGCGAATGATGAAAGTGCAAGTGATGCAACAACGATACTTGAGAAAATTCTTTTCATAATTTAAATATTAAAAAGTGTTTTTTACTCTAATGTTATTTCTCTCTTGTTTTAATTTTGTTGCACAAAAGTATCTAAATTGTGCAATAGGAAAAACATTAACACTCGTTTTAACTAAAAAAAAGTACAAAATGAATCTTGTTTGTACAAAATGTGCGTGTGTGTTGGCGGTTTTGTTCCATTTGCACAAGAGAATGAGTAATAAGGCTCTTTTGTTGTTAATTCTCTTTTAGTTGCTTCGCTTCGGCAATTAGAATAAATTCTATTGCACTCGGCTTAATCGCAACTTTGTGCTGCCTTCAAAATGCTCATTTACGCTTAGTAAATTAATCCTCTGAATGTAGCTTTCCTCTTCGTAGCTCGGCATAGAATGCAAGTATTCTATGCTCTCTCAATCAGCGCCGGTTCTGCTTTTTCTGGCTTCGTACGCTCAAAATAGCTCTTTTATTCTATTTCATGACAAAAGTGGGCGGCCCATTTGTGCTTTGGGTCACCCACTTATATATTATAATAATGTATATTATTTCTTTACAGGAATTGCGTCAATGCGTGCCTGGTGGCGACCACCCTCGAATCCGGTATTCAGGAAAGTCTCAACACACTCCTTCGCGCTCTCTGTTGCAATGAAACGTCCCGGCATAACCATTACGTTGGCGTCGTTGTGTAGACGTGCAAGCGCTGCAATTTCCGGCATCCAGCATAGCGCACTGCGTATTGCGTCGTGGTGGTTCAATGTCATGTTAATGCCATTGCCTGTACCGCATATTGCAATACCTTTCTGTAGCTCGCCTTTTTCGATGGCCTCGGCAAGAGCATGTGCAAACTCGGGGTAGTTGCAGCTTTCGGTGCTGTTTGTTCCAAAATCTACATAATCATAACCCATTGCTTTGAGCCACTCTTTAACCTGTTCCTTGAGTGGGTAGCCTGCGTGGTCGCTGGCAAGTCCTATTGTGTTCATTATAGCATTGATTTTACTTGGTTATATACATTCTCTGCTGTGAAGCCGAGCTTTTCGTCAAGAACCTTGTATGGTGCCGAGAATCCGAATGACTGCAAGCCCCAAACCTTACCGTTTGAACCAACAAGGCCTTCGAGGTTTACTGGCAAACCGGCTGTGAGACCGAATACCTTTGCACCGGCTGGAATTACGCTCTCCTGATACTCCTTTGGCTGTGTGCGGAACAAACCTTCAGAAGGAACTGAAACAATACGTGTCTTTATACCATCGGCCTTCAAGAGTTTTGCACCGTCTACAAGTGTGGAAACCTCTGAACCCGAAGCAAGAAGAATTACATCATAATCCTCGTCGCTGCCTGCGATGATGTATGCACCCTTCTTTGTCTGCTCATAGTCTGTACCCTCGGGCAGGTTGTTTACATTCTGACGTGAGAAGATGAGACCTGTTGGGGTAGTGTCGTTCTCCATTGCAAGTTTCCAGGCCTGTGTAGCCTCGTTTACATCGGCTGGACGCAGAACCAGCATAGAGTTCTTGCCACTGTGGTTCTTTACCTTTTCCATAAGGCGAACCTGTGCCTCCTGCTCAACCGGCTCGTGTGTAGGACCATCCTCGCCAACACGGAATGCGTCGTGTGACCATACGAACTTGACTGGGAGTTCCATCAATGCTGCCATGCGGATTGCCGGTTTCATGTAGTCGCTGAATACGAAGAATGTTCCGCAAGCTGCAATTACACCACCGTGGAGTGCCATACCTATACATACACAAGCCATGGTAAGCTCCGATACACCAGCGTGCAGGAATGCACCACTGAAGTCGCCGGGAGTGAATGCGTGTGTCTTCTTCAAGAAACCATCGGTCTTGTCGCTGTTACTCAAGTCGGCCGATGAGCATATCATGTTGCCGTAGTTCTCGGCAAGGATTCCAAGTACTGTTGCCGAAGCGTTGCGTGTTGGAGCGTCGGCCTTCTGCTCAATGGCAGCCCAATCAATCTCAGGCTGTTTTCCGCTGAACCAATCCTCGAGTTTCTGAGCCTTCTCTGGGTTAGCTGCGGCCCATGCTGCCTTGGCAGCCTTGCGCTCTGCAACAATTGTGCGGAGTTCGTTCAAACGGTTGTCGTACATCTCTTTCACCTCGGGGAAGAACACGAATGGGTTCTCTACATCACCGCCAAGGTTCTTGATTGTGTTGATGTATGCGTCGCCGCCAAGAGGTGCTCCGTGTGTACCGCAGTCGAACTCGTAGCTGCTGCCGTCGGCACGACGTGCTCCCTTACCCATAACGGTGTTACCGATGATGAGTGTAGGACGCTCCTGTTCTGCCTTCGCCTCTGTCAATGCTGCGCGTATAGCGTCGCAGTCGTTACCGTCGATTGTAATGACTTTCCAGCCCCAAGCCTCATATTTCTTTGCAGTGTCCTCGAACATAACCTCGTCGCAGCGTGTTGAGAGCTGAATCTGGTTCGCGTCGTAGAACATTATAAGGTTATTCAGTTTAAGGTAACCGGCCAAGCGGCCTGCTCCCTGTGAAATCTCTTCCTGAACACCACCGTCCGAGATGAATGCGTAGATGGTGTGTCCCATAACCTCGCTGCCAAGACGTGCCTCGAGGAACTTGGCTGCAATGGCAGCACCTACTGCATAGGTGTGTCCCTGACCAAGAGGACCTGATGTGTTTTCAATACCACGGGCAAAATTTACCTCGGGGTGTCCTGGGGTAGGGCTTCCCCACTGACGTAGCTGCTTGAGCTCGTCCATTGTATATTTGTCGGACAGTGCAAGTACTGAATAAAGCATTGGAGACATGTGGCCCGGATCGAGGAAGAAACGGTCGCGTCCCTCCCACAATGGGTTTTCGGGGTCATGTATCAGAAATTCGGAATAGAGTACGTTGATGAAATCGGCACCGCCCATTGCTCCACCAGGGTGTCCCGATTTGGCTTTCTCTACCATTGCTGCTGTCAAAATGCGGATATTGTCTGCAGCTTTGTTCATCAATTGCTTGCTGTTCATTTTTTTTATTGTTAGTGTAGTGTAAGTTTTTATCTAATGGGATAATGTCGTTATCGCCATCGTTATATTATAATTGTTACAAAAGTAATACATTTTGTTTGAATGTGGAACATATTTGATTGATGTTTTTCTCTCATGTTTATAAATATTTGTCCTTATTTTCTCTTTTTTGTATTATCTTCGCTTGAAAATGATTCAAATATAAATTAAGTCTATGGTTCTGATAAATATAATTGCAAAGGAATATAACCTTGCTCCCGATAAGGTGAAGAATACGGTGGAATTGCTCAACGGTGGTGCAACGGTGCCGTTCATATCTCGCTACCGCAAGGAGATGACCGGTTCTATGGACGAGGTTACCATTGGTAACATAAAGGAAATGTATGAGCGACTGCAGGCATTAATGCAACGTAAGGATACTGTTCTTGCAACCATTGAAGAGCTGGGTAAGCTGACTCCCGAACTAAAGAAACGAATCGAAGGCTGTTTCGATCCTGTAGAACTTGAGGATATATATCTGCCATACCGTCCCAAACGCCGTACACGTGCCACAATAGCCAAGGAACGTGGCCTTGAACCGCTTGCCGATTTAATCCAGCTGCAACAGATAAGTGATGTAAAGGGTAGGGCGCGTAGTTTTATATGTGCCGATGTTCCGACTGTGGATGACGCTATAGCAGGCGCATGTGACATTATTGCAGAGCGTGTGTCCGAGGATGAGGGCGCGCGTTCAACGGTGCGTAACATGTTCAAACGCAGTGGAGTTTTGTGTTCAAAGGTTGTCAAAGGAAAAGAGGCCGATGGAGTGAAGTATGCCGACTATTATGAGTGGCAGGAGCCTGTGGCGCGCATATCATCGCACCGCATGCTTGCAATAATGCGTGGTGAGGAGGAGGGATTCCTGCGAATGTCAATATCTGTGGATACAGATATGGCAAATGAACAGCTTTTCCGTCGTTTTGTGAAACGTTTTTCGCCTGTTCGCGATATAATGGAGGGTGCTGTTGCCGACGGATACAAGCGCCTGCTTGCTCCATCCATTGAGAATGAGACGCGCGCACTTGTGAAACAGCGTGCCGATGATGAGGCTATTGCTGTATTTGCCGAGAATTTGCGACAATTGCTCATGTCATCGCCGTTGGGGCAAAAGAGGGTGCTTGCAATAGACCCTGGTTTCCGTACCGGATGCAAGGTCGTAGTTCTTGATTCACAGGGTAACCTTGTACATCATACTGTAATATATCCCCATCCGCCACAGAACGACCGCGAGGGGGCAGAGCGTATAATATCGTCGTTGGTAGGCAGCTATGCCATAGAGGCATTTGCCATTGGAAATGGAACAGCCGGGCGTGAGACCGAAGATTTTGTGCGCCGAATGGGACTTGGAGTGGATATTTTTCCTGTAAACGAGGATGGTGCGTCGGTCTATTCGGCTTCGCCTGTTGCCCGTGAGGAGTTCCCCGATGAGGATGTTACTGTGCGTGGTGCTGTTTCCATTGGTCGCAGGCTCATTGACCCTCTGTCGGAACTTGTGAAGATTGAGCCGCGTTCAATTGGTGTAGGACAATACCAGCATAGTGTCGATCAGGGCAAACTGAAGGAACGCCTGAATACTGTGGTTGAGAGTTGTGTGAATAAGGTTGGCGTAAACTTGAATACCGCAACAAAACAGATTCTTACACATATATCGGGACTTGGTCCGGCACTTGCCGAGAATATTGTGAAGTATCGTGCTGCGAACGGCGATTTCCGCACCCGTAAGGAACTTTTGAATGTTCCCCGTTTGGGTAACAAGGCTTTTGAGCAGGCAGCAGGCTTTTTGCGTGTCGTCGGTGGTACGGAACCGTTGGACAATACTGCTGTGCACCCAGAATCGTACAGCGTAGTGGTGAAAATGGCCAAGGACGCCGGTGTCTCTCTAGAGCAGTTCATAGCTGATACCGAATTGCGCAAAAAGGTGGTGCTGGTGAAATATGTAACCGACAAGGTTGGTCTTCCAACACTTACCGATATTATGGAGGCTCTGAACAAACGTGGTCTCGATCCGCGTGACAAGGCCAAGGTATTCTCTTTTGATCCCAATATTCATGAAATAGAGGATTTGCAGGTTGGTATGCTTGTTCCAGGGCTGGTTTCCAATATTACGGCATTTGGTGCTTTTGTCAATATTGGTGTACATCAGGATGGCCTGGTACACATATCTCAACTTGCCGACAAGTTTGTCTCTTCACCGGGTGATGTGGTAAAACTTGGTCAGCAGGTTATGGTAAGGGTTACCGAGGTTGATTTGAAGCGCAAGAGGATTTCGCTCTCAATGCGCGGACTGTAACGGTTAATGCTACAGTAAGCAGATGTTATATTATATAAATAAGGAGGATGAATAAAAAGGTTCTTTTGTAGTTAAGTCCCTTTTAGTTGCTTCGCCTCGGCAATTAGAATAAATTCTATTGCACTTGGCTTAATCGCAACTTTGTACTTGCTCTCTAATAATGATCATTTACGGTTAGTAAAACAGCTCTTTTAATTGACCTCATGACAAAAGTGGGTGACCATTTAGGGTCACCCACTTTTGGTTTTCTGTATTATTGTGATTATGAATACATGTAACGCTTGATACTCAATTTTGGAGTCTTTTCGAATGGTTCGCGGCGAATCTCGGTATAACCGATTTTGCTGTAGGCTGCGAGTTCCGGGTTCAATGCAAGAACGTTTTCGTTAACAAGCTTCTCCAAATCGCTTTCGCCTATGCCGTCTTTCTTTGCTGTCTCGTAATCGGCAACAACAAGTGCAACAATTGCATTCTTGCGGCCAACAACAACCGATTCAATTACATAAGGCAAGTTGTTTATCTTGTCCTCAATCTCCTCGGGGTATATGTTCTGTCCACTGCTGGTCAAAATCATGTTCTTGCAACGTCCCTTAATGAACAGGTTGTCCTTTGCGTCGAGTAATCCCATGTCACCGGTCTTCAACCAACCATCCTTAGTGAATGTGGCTTTTGTAGCCTCTTCGTTCTTGTAGTAACCGAGCATCACAGCATCGCCCTTTACCTGAATTTCGCCGAGTACACGACGTGGGTTGGCAGAGTCAATACGCACTTCTATCGGGTGAGCTTTTGTACCACAAGAGTATTTTACGAACTCACTCTTGTCTCTGTACGATATAAGTGGACCGCACTCTGTCATACCATAACCTACAACGTATGGGAACTTCATGCGCTTGAGCAAGTCTTCAACTTCGCGGTTAAGGGCTGCTCCACCAAGTATGAGTCCTGTTGTAAAACCATTGCCGAATGCTTCGAGCAACGATTTGCGTATCTTGCTAAGTACGATATTGCGGAGTCCTGGTATCTTGAGCAATAGTTTTGCCGGGAATTTGCGTGTGGCAGGGAATACCTTTGATTTGAAGATCTTCTCAATAACCATAGGTACGGTCAGGAACATGTATGGTTTTACTATTGCCAATCCGCCCAACAGACGTGCCGGTGTAGGTTTGCCTGGCATTACGAACAGATGACAGCCACTTGTCAATGGGAACAGTACGTCGAATGTCTGTCCGAACATGTGGGCCATAGGAAGGATCGCGAAGTTGTGACCACCTGCAATAGAAGGAATCTCGCGCTTACCGAACTCAAGGTTTACCGAGAGTGAGCGGGCTGGCAGAACAACACCTTTTGATGTTGCACTTGTGGTACCCGATGTGAAACTGATTTCAACAGGAGCTTCCATGTCGCGCTCCTCCTTATAATAGTTTATCATATCGGCTGTCAAACCGTTGGGGTAGCGCGAAGAGTATAGTGATTCTAATTCTTCACGTGTCTTCGTCAAGGTTTTATCAGTCGCATGCTCTACATTGATATCCTTGATGTTAACTATACCTACAAATCCTTTTGTAACCTCCATTTGCTGTATGTATGCAGCATCTGATTTAAGAGCCTTTACAGCGATGTCGTCACATATGATTAATTTACATTCCGAGAACGCCGAAAGCTCTGCAACTGCTGCAGGAATGAAGTCGGGAAGGAAAGGAACTGTAACAGCCTCATATGTCAAAGTTGCAAAATATGCAAGACACCACTCGGCAGAGTTGCGTGCGTAGATTGCAACTTTGTCTCCCTTTGCAATACCTGTTTTTTCGAACAGGATGTGGTACTTTTCAATACTTTCTGCCATCTGGGCATAAGTATATGTCTCTTTACCGAAGTTTGTAACAGCCGGTGAGTTCCAGTGGCTCTTAACACAATCGTTGAAGTGACTTATAAAATGTTTCATAATATTGATAGTGTGTTTGTTTTCTGGGTGCAAATATCACTCTTTTTTTTCAATTTGCAATAATGTTTTGCACAAATTAATATCAAATGTGCAATTTTTCTTCTCTAAATAGTAAAAATAAGAGTTTTAATTAACATTATTTTACAAATATAGAGTATTTTTACGATACAAATATATCGTTTTTTTGTGTTTATGTCAATGGATATAAAAAAAAGAGGCATGTCAAATTAAT
>JAFZFM010000156.1 GCA_017555865.1 Bacteroidaceae bacterium | reverse complement strand
CACTCCCTGAGCTTGTCCTGGAGCTGTGTGATGCTCTCCCTGTTGCAGTCAATGAGAGTGGCTGTGTTTGCCTTGCTCTCCTGGTGGGGGAGAGGTGTTGCGTTCAGGTTGCCGGCATAGAGCATTGACAACACGGACAGCAATACTATTGACAGCAGATGTCTCATTGTCTGTTTTTTTTGTGGCCTTTTCCTTATATTTCAGCGCAACAATATAGCAGTTGACCCATAACCAAAGGATTAATGTCATCCCGACAGAGCGGAGCGACGAAAGTTCAGTTCGACAACACAAACAGCGATAGGTCGCACGTAGCACTGACAAGGTTAGTGCCGTGCGGGTCGCGATTGGTTTGTGTTTGTCAATGGATCTTTAAAACCATATTTGAGATTTTTTCGGGCAAGCCCTCAACAACACGTCTCACGTACGTTGACTTTAGCCCCTTCGGGCGTCGACCGTTGGTTCGAAATGACACTAACGACGGGTTATCATTATTTGGGTCAACATCTATATTATTACCTATTTCAGCGCGAAGATAATCAAATTATTCAAGATTTCCATTCTTTGCTGAAATCTATCTCGAAAAGCCAATATGGTAGACGTGGTACGTTCATTTCATATTCGTATACTAAGTATTGGAAAATTGAAGGGAGTTCGAATTTGCTGTCTTTGAAGTAGTTGGCGATATCCATAAGGTCGATGCAGATACCCCGTCTTTGCCTTGCTGTCTTGCCGAATGCACCCTCGGTTCTCTCGTATACCTCCCTAATGTCGGTCTTTCCGCTGTAGAAGGCTGTTGACGGGAACTCTATCCTGTATTCCACGCAATCGCGCTTGAACATTATCGGCATGTTCAGGTATACGTTATCCTGCAATTGATCTTTGCTGTCGCTCGGCCCCCAGTAACGCCCCGAGAACATCTGCGTCAAGGGCAAGAGGTCGAACGCGGCAATGGTCTTCTTCTTTATGACCACGGGTGCGGGCAACCTGCATGCACTTTTGACTCCGACGCGCCTTTTCAATTGGTCTATGAACGTTGTTTGGCTCAAGTCGATTGTGATGTCGCCCGAAGTCCTGTTGAATATGCTCAACGTAATCACGTAAGGACACATTTCGCATGTGATTATCACATACTTGTCATTGTAGGCCCACAGGACTTTCCCGCCAGGGCGTTCCCTCTTGGCTGGATTGGCATCAATGAATGCCGGCATCTCTTCTATTTGCTTGGGCGCGCAAATGTAAAGTAACAACAGACTAAAAAATGTTGTTAAAATAATCCCTATTCCAATTTGCATAATATATATATAGTTAAAGGTTATATATAGTGCTATTTGTGGTTATACGTATAACAGAATAGGGGTTGTTTTTGTTCACATCCGTTGCCGGTCTGTGATTTCTGCCTGGTATGCCGTCGTAATCTTGTTCCTGCTTCTTACAAATATAATATGCGCAGGTAGCGGATTGCAAGTATTTAACAAAGTTTATGTGTGTGATTGGTTGGGTGGGGTGCGGATGTTTGTAATTACCCAGATACTCCCATGCTGTCAAATGACAGAATGATGAAGACAACAGCATCGTAGGGGGTGACCGATGTGTCGCCCGCAAAACGCGAATGACTGCGGGGATTTAATGCGCGATGTACAATTGGGCGAATACGCTGGTTCGCGGTATTTGAATGTCTTATATTTCACCTACTCCCAGGTCGGTGTTGTCAATGAGCACCTCAATCCTGTTATCGTCCTTTATTTGTGGATATACCTCCTTAATGAACCACTGCGCCAGCTCCTCGTCACGCTTGACGGGTGTACTGTTGTTGCAGAACAGGTTCACGCTGAAGTATTCAAAATGTTGCTTGGCGGTCTCGATGTCGTTCAATATCCTCTCTTTGCTGTCGCCTTGGGTACAGCAGAGCAGGCATACGCCCTTGAAGTGCTGTGCCACATCGCTGGCTGTCACGCTGTCGGGTACTCCTTTTGACCAACTGCGGCGCAGTGTCTGGTCGAAGCTCTCAATGCCACAGCGGAACTTTACCGTTGCCGGTGCAAACTGCTTGGCGAAATCGGCTAAACGGTTCCTGTACATAAAATGCGCCTCGAACCACAGCTCCTCGATGCCTTTCTTATTAACCACCTTTTTGATGTAGTCTATGGTCTCCTGGTCAAGTTCCATTGCCGAGCCGGAGTTGATGATATCCAACCTCCTGTACTTGCCCGTCACGCGGTCAAGTACCGCCTTGTTGGTAGCGAATGGGGTGGGGCTTGCGTCGCTGTGGTAGTCGCAGAATGTGCACTTGCCCCAACGGCAACCCGTTCCCTGTAAAAGCAGGAACTCACGCTGTAGCTTGGTGTCTATGAGAGAATATCGGTCCATAATCTTTTTAAAGCACGGCAAAGGTAATGTTTTTTTGATAGAGTGGGGCGATTGGAGTGGAAAAGAGTGTGTATGCTGGTGGGTGCAACAACAGATTGGGAGCAAAACTTGTTGTAAGTTTTACTCCCACTCGACTAGAACAGTTAAATATCGGTTAAATGTTTTAACTTTATTATCAATACTTTAACACTAAATTTTGCCTTTGATTTAGCAAACTGGTGTCAAAGACTGGTGTCGATGATTGTTTTTCTTTCTTGTTGATTATGCAGGAATGCGTTAGCTGAAATTAATTGTTTACTCGTTTATTATAACGTAACTTTGCTGATACAATGGCATTATGTTTTTTGTATAATATGTAAATTCATCATCTGGATATTCTTTTTTTGATGTTTTGAATGTTTCAAAATAAATATTCCTAGACTTGTATTGTAACACATTGTGTTTATAGGTTTGTTTCCCATTGTTGTATGTCTGCTCAATAACTATTTCTTTAGGCCTTTTGAATTTTTTTAGTTTTGAATTATAAATACCCAAACTGATGTCATCTTCGTATTCAATATTTGCATAAACTTGAATTAACTTATTATTTTGGAATAACAAAAGTATGTAATCGTACGAAATGCCATTTTTTGTAAAATGTTCAATTTCAATACTGCTTACATCTTCTAAATCATCTTTTTCCAAGTCGGTTCCATAATATGATAGTTTTTGTGTGATTTCCTCATTTGAACTAAAGTAGGGTTGGTATTTTTCGTCTGTTATAGATTCTTTATCTACCAAATCTTCTATACTCGTTCCTAATGGAAATATAATTTCCAAGTTGTTATTGTTAGAACAAGCTGCAAGGCAAATTATTAATGCAAGCAATAACATTAAGGAAAATGCTTTTTTCATAATAATTGAAATTTAAAGTTAAATATTTAGTTACTTATATTTCACTCATAAAAACAAAAAGTGCAGGCAGGTTATACGCTTTAAAGGTACTGCCATACCCACACAACATATAAACACCACCCACGCTATAGCGCAGGCGTTCGTGTCTATTGTCCTGTTGTGTTTGAAATTGGCAGTTTCTTAAAGCAAGTACAATAGCAAAAACGCTATATAATTCAAATGTCTGTACTCGGTTTCCCGACTACAACGCAAATATAGCCATAAATTTAATGTATTTCCTAAAATGTGAGATAAATTTGATTGTATATAAACAAAGTTGTTGCTCCCGGCTACGCCTGGAGCAACAACTTATGAATGAAATATGCTTTGAAATTAAATACAAAACTCTCTCTTTACTCTCTGTACTGTGCTAACGCTTACATTTGAGAGGGTTGCTGTGTTTCGTACCGAGTAACCACGTTCCATAAGTGAGATTAATAGTAAAAATGGTTAATAAGTATGTCAACAAAAAGTTTTTTACTTATATTTGCGGTAAAATCGGGAATGCAGTT
>JAFZFM010000155.1 GCA_017555865.1 Bacteroidaceae bacterium | reverse complement strand
TGGCATCGACACCACCCGAAAGCACCTTGCCCGATGCTGGAGACACAGTGTTGTAGGCACGTGCAAGACGTGTAATTGAATCCAGGAATATAACCACATCATGACCACACTCAACCATGCGCTTTGCACGCTCAAGCACAATTCCGGCAATCTTGACATGACGCTCGGCCGGCTCATCAAAAGTTGATGCAATAACCTCGGCATTGACCGAACGAGCCATATCGGTAACCTCCTCGGGGCGCTCGTCAATGAGCAGCATAATCATGTATGCCTCGGGATGGTTGGCAGCAATCGCATTCGCTATATCCTTAAGCAACATTGTCTTACCCGTTTTGGGCTGGGCAACAATGAGACCACGCTGTCCTTTACCTATTGGAGAGAAAAGGTCAACCACGCGTGCCGACAGATTATCATAACTTCCACTGCACAATGTGAATTTTTCGTTAGGGAAAAGAGGTGTCAGATTATCGAACGACACTCTATCTCGCACCAATTCGGGCGAAGCACCGTTTATCCTGTTGACCTTTACAAGAGGGAAATATTTCTCTCCGGCAGCTGCGGGACGTATTATACCTTCCACAACATCACCGGTCTTGAGGCTATACAGTTTAATCTGTGACTGTGAAACATATACATCGTCGGGCGAAGCAAGGTAATTATAATCCGAAGAGCGCAAGAAACCATAGTTATCGGGCATTATTTCAAGCACACCCTCGACACGCAAGACATCGGCAAAATCATACTGCTTTGGCTGGCTGACAACCTCCAGCTGTGGCTCTTGCGGCTTATTGTGTACATTTTCGCCGCCCTTCTTATGTTCATGCTTGGGCTCTTTTGCAACCTTTTCCAGTTTTGCCACAAGTTCGGCAGAAACCTCTTCTGTATTGTTAGGCAGATCCTCAATGGCTACAAAAGCTTCACCTTCGTTTTCAGGTATAATTTCTGTTACAGCTTCTACAGCAGGCTGTTCTTTAGGCTCAGCCTGTTTGCCTTTGGGCTTACGACCACGCTTTTTGGTTGCAGCCGAAGGCTCTTTTTTCTCTTCTATAGCCTTTACCCCGTCTACAGCAACATCAACAGCAACCTCATCTACTACCGGCTGTTCTGCCTTGTTTTCGGCCTTAGGCTTGCGGCCACGCTTCTTTGCTACAGGCTGAGCCTCTTTTTTAACAGTTGCAGTTTCAACCACAACAGCTGATGGTTCCGGAGCCTCCTCCTTTACAGGTTCAGGTTCAACTACTGGAACATTTACAGGCACATTCTGCACATTTTCTTCCTTTGGCTGAGGTGTAGACTGAACTTCGTTCTGCTGCTTCTTGGGTTCATTCTTATCCAGTTTTACCGCTTTTTCGCCTGTAGCTGTATACACCTTACTTGGTGCATCGTTATGAATACGGTTACGACGGTGTTCACGACGGTTCATGCGGTTCTCCTCCTTTACAACAGCCGGCGCACCGGTCTTGCTGTTCTGCATTGCCTGACCATCGAGAATACGATATATGAGTGAATCCCTGTCAAGAGACTTGATACCTTTGATACCCAAATCCTGAGCTATAGACTGCAAATCTGCAATCTCCTTGTTTTTCAGTTGTTCTATATGATACATAACAAAAGTAAAAAGCTTTTTCTTAGAACAAGAAACAAAGCCTACAAAAGAAAAAAAGTGAAATATTGATTATGATAGTTTGAAGTGTCAAAACAGACATCTTGCACTAAATACAATGCAAATATATGTATTTTGTTTTAAAGGTTGCCATAAAGATTCTGTTTTTTTACAAAATTTACCTTTTGCAATTATTCAGAATGCATTTATGGCACTACTGGTAATGAATTCGGACAGAATTCACCTTATGCTGTCAATGATATCGGCTGGAACCTCATTACAGCGTACATACTTGCTTGTCTCGCCGTTTTCTGCGTCAACTACAAGTGTCATGGTTGTTTCGTAAAGCGCTTTCACAATGTATGAATTATTCCAGTCACCCATGCCGAAATCATATTTACCGCTGAGAACATATCCTTTATGAGGATCTTTTTCAATGGAGTATGTACCTGTTATACAGCGTGGATACATACTGTCTAATTTCTGATAGATAGTGAATTTCCTGTCCCTGCGCACATACTCGATGTAGCAGAATGTACCTTCGGGAATCTCTTTGCCGGCAACCTCTTCAAGTTTCCAAATTCCCGCGATATTGTTTGGAGTAACGTCAAGCGACTGTGGCACAAACTCACTCTCCTCGGAGCAGGCACTGAAGCTGAACACCAGCATAAACATTGCCGCTATTTTTAAAATGCTCTTCATATTATTGATGTTTTTATTTTTCTATAGTTACTTTTATCGTACGCTCCGACACACGTCCACCGATACCATCAACAACAATGTTGAATTTGCCGGGAGCATTAGCCGAAAACTTATCGCCAATGATTCTGATTACAATATCGCCCTCTTCACCTGGAGCAATCTCTGCAGGCTCGGTAAAAAGTTCTACAAACCCGGGCAACATAACTGCAGTGAGCCTTACCGGCTTTTCTCCCACGTTTGCACACGGTATACGTTGCTCCGGTGCTGTACCGTTCTTTACCTGTTCAAACTGCACAGCCTTGCGTTTCACACGCAGACAACCCATACCTAACGGCAAATGAGCCCACTCGTTGTTGTCAACTACATTACCCAGAAGAGTGAGTTTTGCGACCGGCCTGTCACCTGTGAGCGATGTGTATACAAAAGCATTTGTGTCAACCGTACCCGAACGACGGTGTGGATTGTATGTAACCTTTACAATACCGCTGTCACCCGGCATAATATCACCCTCGGTAAACGATGACACCGTACAACCGCAATTTGTGGTCACCTTGGTTATCGTTAACGGTTCACTGCCTTTATTGACAAAACCGAAGACAATCTCCTTGGGTTTGTCATTCTCATATATAACTCCAAAATCGTGGCAAGTGGAAGTAAAACCAAGTATTCTTTCACCGCCTCGAATTGGTTTTATATTCATAAGCGAATCAATTGCCTGACGCGACAGACGTTTCGTCTCCTGTGCACAGAGTCCACCACACACAAGAAACAGCAGCGATAGAAGCAGAACAGACAATCTCATAGCCACGCACATTTTACATCCAACCGTTATTGTTTGCACCCTTTCTCACTGTAACGGTAACTGTCACACTCTTGTCACCGGCAATTACTGTTAAGGTTGTAAAACCTTCGGTAACACCGTTCACGGCGAGTTCAGTTCCATTTACAGCAACAGATACAATATTGTTGTCGGCAACAGAAGCGCTGTATGCAATATTCTCACCATTTACAAAGAACTTTGCAAGATCAAGCACAACACACTTGCCTGGCGCTACATATACATTGGGCAGAGTCATCTCTCTACCGGCATTCTCAATGGCAACGAGCAGTTTTCCTGCATTGACCATCTTACCCATCTTGCCCTTATACTGTGACAACAGAGTCTTTGTGGCATATGAACCCGGTGACGAGTGATTGTAATATGAAAGTTTCTCGCCTACAAAATAGCCATCTATATTATCAGAAGTCTCGCGCAAAAGCTCTACAAACTCATCGGCTGTAAAGTGTCGGCGCAATTCAGCTGCATACGACAATCCCAGAGCCACAACACCCGAAACATGTGGGCAGGCCATAGAGGTACCCTCATAGTAACCATAGGCGGGTTTACCCTCGTGTACTATTGTAGAATATATCATTCCGCCATTATCGTATTTACTGCCAGGAACTGCGTAATAATCGCCATCACCACCGGGAGCAGAGAAGTCAACCTCGACACCGAAGTTTGTATATGTAGATGGAGTATAATCGGCAGCAACAGCACTTACCGAAAGACATTTAGAGTAGGCACCCGGATAGGCAGACATTCCGGAGAACTCATTTCCTGAAGCAAAGACAACAATACCACCGTCAATAACTCCATTGGGCGAACCAGCGTTCTCTATAAAGTAGTCTATAGCCTCTTTCTCAAGCGGATATAGAGCCTCCCACTCCTCCTGAGTTGCAGGACCAGGAGTAAAACCTTGTACAACATTCGATAGAGCCGAGTTGTATCCCCAACTGCACTGCATGATTACAGCACCGTTATCAGCCGCATATTTGAAAGCCCTTGCCTCGGCAGCTACAGTAGCAACCTTTGCGTCATCAAAAATCTGCAACGACATAATTTTGACTCCGGGCTTGCCATTTGCAGCATCGCCACCGGCAACACCGCCGCCGCCCTCTCCATTATTGTTCACAGCAGCAATTGTTCCAGCAACGTGTGTTCCGTGACCGCTGTCGTTAGAACCTGTTGAGGAAATGTATCCACGCTCGGTTGCAAAGTTATAACCATATTTGTCACCACAGTAGCCATTACCGTCGTTATCCTTTTTGGAAGCATAAACTTCATTTTCGTTCACCCAGATATTGGGGAAAAGGTCGGGATGTTCCCACATTACACCTTCGTCCATGACACCCACAATAACAGAAGCGTTACCCTTGCACAAATCCCATGCAGCCTCACAACCAACATCACAACCTGCAATACTCTTTGCCCAAGACTGCTCAAAATCATAACCACCACGGTTTATATAGCCCCACTGCAGGGCTATATCGGGATCGTTAAAGCAGAATTCATCCGAAGCCACATTTACGACACCCTCACCGGCAGCTTTTACAAAAGTGGGACGACGGCCATTATCGACACGATACAGACGTCGGTTACACTGCATTTTAGAAATCTCGCCAAGCTTTGAGAGCTGCTCCATGGCAACTGCAAGGTCTACATTCTCATCGAAACAAACCTTATACCACAAGTGCAATCCGGCCTCACGTGTACGCTCCTCGGTACGTGGGTCAACAGGGAATAGACGCTCGAAACTGTATGCACTGAGTATTTCCAATACCTCATCGGTTGATGGAATTCCTGAACGGGTTGCTACGCCACCTGCCGCACGGGTTGCAAATGTGCGGTCAAGGATATCTGTCATTTCAGGAACGAACTTCACAAGAACCTCTCCATCAACAGCCTCTGGCAGAACCTCCACAGTCCCCTTATTGACCTCAACGGCAATATTGCTGTCATCGCTACAAGCAGCAAATGCTGCTGCAAGAAGCACATATATAAATATCTTTTTCATCTCTTACTCCTCTGTTATTTCTTCTTTTAACTCAAATTTTTCTCTCATGCCCGGGAAAACATCGTAGTAGTAATCGAATGTTTGCGGAACATTATTGAAACGTACAAGTTCACCAGCCGAATTGTATCCCTTCTCCTGCTGATTGAATACAAGTATCTCAGGAACCCATTCAAGCAGATATGGATGATAAAGCAGCCATTGAGGCAAATCACCTGTAAAGAAATTAAGGTTAATTCTCAGACTACGACAGTTGGGCAGAATTTTAGGAATTGCATTGTCGGCAAGATACTGTATCGTATCACCACCCCATGCGTCTACATCGGTTTGTGAATATGCGACAACGCCATCCTCGCCAACCGTAAAATCGGGAACCTCACCCTCGATATAGCAGTTTGAAAGAGCAAGTTCCTCAAGATTTTCCCATAGCATGAGTCTGCGCAAAGAATTGTCTGTTCCGGTATTGATATTCATTCCGATACCATCGGTATAATGTACGTCGTCCTTATTGCGGAGATCGGATACTGTCCATCGACGACTACCCACAAAATTGAGTGACTTCAATTTTGGGAAGTTCTCGGGAGTCAATATCTCGGGGATTGTAGCAAAGTTGTTTGCACTCAGATTAAGGGTCTCAAGTGTATTGCCTAGCTTTACGAACTCGCTTGGCAATGATACAAGGCCATAAGAGAATATCTCGAGATATTTCAAGTACTCCAGTTCACAGATTTCGGGACCAAGTTCTATGTTCAGAAGCATGGTGTTCACGTTACCCTGCACGGTGAAAGACTCAAGATACTTCAAATGCTTCACCTCACTAGGTATAGTCTCCTTTGTATTGAGCATATAGTATGCAACCTCACGCACGCGGCCAACAGCCTCTTCACAAGGAAGATCCTCATCGGCAGTTTCCCATAGTTTCACACCCTCCCAATACTGCATATTCTCGCTTGTATCCCAGGAATCGCTCCAGCAGTTGAGGCGTTCGTTTATGACAACCAGAGCAATAGAATCACCGGCACGGTTATCCTCTATCTTCACTGCAGCCTTCTGACGTACGGTAATTGCAGCAGGAGTCTTGAGTTCATCACCCTCGGCAACAGGCACAAACTTAATCTGTGCCTGACGCTCCTCGGGAACTGTATTCATTTTCCAGTCGAAGCGAAGTTTTACTGTACGGGGACGTGCGCCACGGTCGAGTTCAATTCCGGCAACGCCGGTTGTCATCCATTCATCGTTTCCAAAAAAATCAAACTGTACATTGAACTGCACATTGGCTGTAACCTCAACTTCGAAATAGCGGTCATCATAGTTTGCCGAAGACTCAATGACAATTTCCTCCTTTGCTGGTACAATAACCTTGTCGAAGCCAGTCTGGTTTACAGTAATTACCTTTGCCGGCAGCACACCGGGAGTAAAGCGCACTGTTGCAGTACGCAAATCGTTCACAAGTGAAGAGTCTACAACAATCTCACACACGGCATTACCTACTCCATTGGCAGGAGAGACTGTTATCCATGGCTCCGAAGATGTTGCTGTCCAACTGCAATCGGAATTTACATTGATAAATTCCTTGCCACCCTCGGCACCCAATGCCAGCACCTCCTTGTCTACAGAGAAGCCCGAGCTCTTCTTGTCATCCTCGCTACACGCCACTGCCAACAGACACAACATGCAGCCAAAAACTATTTTATATATATTCTTTGTCATAGCACAATTTATTTATCAAGAATAATAGCATCGCAACCTCTGATATCCTGTGTCCTGTCGTATACCAGCATATAATATCCGGCAGTGATATAGTCGCACACAGTTGAAAGGTCTATCGAAATATTTGGATTGTCGGCAATCTCAAAATAATAGATATATGGAGAGATTACATCATCAATCTTGCGCAAGTCATTGCCACCTATAAGGAAGAATGACAATGAAGGACACTGCGAAAGACCTGTTGGCCACTCCTTCAATGTACGGTTACCGTTCTCATCGCGCTGGTAGCGTATGAAGAAACGGTTAAGACCATCTATAGTCAAAGGCTTCACAGGGAATGTAGAAAAGCTATTATAACTCAAATCAATACCGGCCAAGTATGGTAGATTGTGTGCAAAGAAATCATCGGGCAACTCTGTCAATTTATTATAGCTCAAGTCAATTGCTTCAAGCATATAAGAGAATTCTCCTATGAGTGAACCCGCAGGAATTTCCTTCATTCCATTTCCGGCGAGAATGAGATAGTTGATAGGCGAGCCCTTCTTGAACAGTATTCCCGGGAAGGTCTCAAGATAGTTGTCCGACAAGTTCACCTGACCTGCATTTATACCCCTTGCATTCTCACCATTCTCAAAGCCACTGATCTTGTTGTATGAGAAGTCTACCGACTGGCATACATATAGCGATTTCGCATTGAAGATATCGGGGAATTCAGTCATCTCGTTGTGCGAAGCTGTAAAGCTCTCAAGCTGTGAGAAACCACAGAAATAACCGTCGGGAGCTACAGGAATTGTCTTGATCTTATTATAGTCAAGGTATACCTTTGCAAGGGTAATCTCCTTACCGAATGGGTGTACAGTCTCAATCTGGTTGCTTGCACAGTCAATCATACCAAGTTTCACCATCTTCTTGAGTTCCTCATGAACAGGAAACTCCTTCAGATTGTTATAACCCATATATATAACCTGAATACGAGGACCGCTGTTACCATTGATAAACTCAATCCAGTCACTCTTCAACTGATCGCCCGAGATACCCTTGTTACAAGCAACATTCAACATCTGAAGTTCTGGGATTGAAGCAAGCATCTCCATTGGCAATGCTGTAAGTTTGGGACAGTTGTAGATTTCCAAGTCAAGCAACATGTTCATATTCTCCCATTTGAGATTCTCCCTTTCGGCATAGAATGGAGAAGAAGGCTCAATATCGCGGAAGAAACTGTCTACTGTAATTGGACAGTTGGCAATAAAGAACTGCTCCAGTTTTGTACAACGCTGCAAGGCTCTTGAAATACCGACAATGCCGTTTGTCATATCACCGAACTGGATATTCTTCAAAGAAATACCCTTTTTCAAAGGTCTCTCATTGGCGTCGACCTCGATAGTCTTCTGCCAAGCCTCGGAAAGTCCAAGACGGAAATCCTTGTCAAGAATCTTATCGGCATAATCCATACGTACGGCCATTCTCTGCTCATCACTCATTGATGGCGAAATGCGGCCGAAGATATGTCCTCCCAAAAGATCGGAGTGGCTTCCAAGATAAAGAATGGAAAGTTCTGTAAGCTGACCGATAGCGTCGGGTACCACACCTTTAGGACCGAATCCCTCGAGAGAAATTGTTGCTACACGACCGTTGGCATGCAACTGTACACCCGGCTGGTCACCCCACAGGTCAATCTCCTTGTTGAAGTTCCAGTTTGCACCGTCTGCCTCAACATCACCGGCATAGCTCCAGTTTGGGCCATTGAGCGCCTCCCATATCTCCTTCAGAGCAATATAGTCCTTGATATATTCATCGGCCTGTGAAATGTTTACAGGCACTTCAACCTCCTTGCTCTCCTTGTTGTCCTCGACAACGAATGTGCTTGAAGTTGTATTGTACTCATTTCCAAGAACCGATCTTGCATTCTTGTCGGAATAGGTAATGCAGTTATGCACACGGTATGTTCCTGCAACAAGGTACACTACTGTATCGCACAACGCATACGAAATCTCGGCATTCTTTCCGGGATACAGAGCCTCATCGGCCGAACCCTCACCGAAGTCCTCGACATGCTTTACCTTTATCTTCTCAATTGTTGTATACTCCTTGGTAAAGGTATTCTGTACAATGATGTCAACAGCCTTTATTGAAGAGAACGGATAGCTACCGTCGTTGTTCAAGGCACGTGTAGTAGCAGTGTCCCATTCCTTCACAAGCTTGAACGAAGCCATACCACGGAGAGTGGTATTCACGAAAAGTTCCTGTGAATGCAATCCACCAACAACAACAGAGAAGCTGCAACCATCGACGTCGCTTGACAACAGTTCGTTGTCAAGTTCATCGTAAAGAGTATAACCGATTACACTGTAGTCACCCACAAGCAGGCGCAATTTTGCGCTTCGCAAACCATATTCGGCATTCTCGGCATTGTAGGCATTGAGTACCATAGTCTGAGCAATGGTGTTGCCATCGTACTGCAGGAACACTTTAATCTTATGTGCGTCGGCCAACTTGTCGAGTTTCTCAACTGCACGTGTAGCCTCAGCCGATGTAGTCGGAACTTTTTTCATCAGCTTGAACTGCACATAACCATACAGCTCCTTTGGAGTATCATTATCCTCGGAACAACCTGCCACGCCTGCAAATATTGAAGCAAACAGCAGGGTATACAAATATATCTTTATCTTATTCATCGCTCAAATATCATTTATTGGTTTCAGGTCTTATTACAAGAGCCTTGATGTTAATTATCTGAGAAGAGTAGAGACGAAGGATTACCGGTTCAGCAAATGTTTCAGGAACAGTTATTGTCACTCTATAGTATCCGTCCTCTCCTTCAACAACCTTCAGGTTCCAGTTCTTGGCGCGTATGTTGTTGCCTTCGAGATCTGTAAATCCATAGTTCTTTGCCCAATCGTCAGATGTCAGTTTTGTATTGATGGTATAGCTCATACCATTTGCAAGAGTACATGTAGTAACATCTGTAATTGAGAATTCACTGCACAACCACTCATAATACTCCTCCTCGACATTGCAAGCCACATCATTGTCATCGGTATCCTTGATACTGAAACCAGAAGAGTCCTCAAGATTGGCCTGTGTCAGCTCAATAAGCACAAAATCCTGGTTGTTGTCGATGAACTCAATAGCATCACCACCTACTTTCAAAGAGTCCATGAAGTTGTCATAGGCCCCCGCTGGTACTGCAAAGACATAACCCGAACGTGATTTTGCCGATCCTGTAGCAGTGAAAGGCTCAACGCTTACCGAAACGACACTCTTGTCGTTCTCGTCCTGAGCAACGCCAATCCATGTCAAAGGCTCTCCTTTGCTCTCGTATATAAGCACACCGCTACGCACCTCGGCAACAATGAACTTGCAGTCGAAGTTAAGACACTTTACAGTAAAATCGATTTTATCCTCAACAGTTGTTGCAACAGTTTCGCCACTAGGACTGTTGGTTTCATGAGAGAAAGTCTTGCCATCAAGTGTAACATTCCAACCCCAAGGAGCATAATCACCCTCTATTACAAGCTTCTGTGGATCCATGCCCGAATAGCTGACAGGCAACTCATATCTTATGCTACCGTCAACATTTCCAAACAGAAGATTACCGTTCTGTGGCATAGGAACAAAAGCCTCGGCAACAGTCAGTTCAAACCCACCGTCAACGACCTGTGGCTCATTCATCCACTGCGGATAGCCGATGATTGAGCAGTCGAAGTTTGCTGCAAGGTCAACCCATGCTCTTGCCTCGTAACCTACAGCCAGGTCCTTCAGAACATTACCCTCGCTGTCGAGAGCCTCAAATTTGTAATTCTTGCCAGAACGAACAACTGTAGCAACAGTCTTGGTCTTCTCGCCGGCAAGGATTGTTATCTCGGCACTGGACTCATTGAAACCTCTTGCCTCATTTGTCACCTTGACATAAACTGTATATTTTCCGGCAACACCCTGGATGTCATTATAGAACCCACCATCGGACGACAAGGATACAGTTGTCCACATTCTGTTGCTGTAAATATGCCAGTTTCCGGTTGCCTCCACTTCAAAGGAACCGACAATCTCGTCAACCTCGTCAAGCAGAGCTGTGTCAATACCCTCTGGCTGAGTAAATGTTACCTCTGCCGAAGAGTTCTCGTCATTGTCGGAGCAAGCTGCAGAAATACATCCTGCCGCAATGAAAAGACCTATCAAAAAAAGTTTATTTATATTCTTCATAACATTCATTGGCTATTAATATCCCTCACGTTTGAGTTTCTCGGCCTCATCGTCACTTATCCACTCTACCGCATTCACAAAAGTACCCACGACATTCTGACCTTCGGGCATTCCTGGAACATAAAGTGTCATATATTGTAAGATGAATTTCTCGCAGCTGCTGTAATATGATGTATACGCTGTAGGCTGATATACGTTTATATATCCATCGCCATAGAGAGTTCCAAAAGCGTCAGCAGTTGAAGCAAAACGCTGGTCATCCATCTCTATGAGCGGATTATAGATATCGTTGACTGTGAAACGAACCTTTACATCATAGCCCTTGAAGAAGTAATCTCTGATGATAATGGTATTCTCCTCATCGGGGCAAACCTCGGAGTATGCAAGTATCATATCGGTATTCATGTAGTTCATTATATATGTAGAGCTCACCACACAATAACCTGTAAATGCATTTATATCGAACTTGCATGCCTTTTTCACAAGCACATTTGCTGTTGTGCCGTACATATCCCAAGTTGCCTCATCGGAAGTTATGAGGTGCAGTTTGAAACCTAGTGAATCGGCAACCTCGAGGTTGCTGTGATAACCGCGCACACGCACATTACCGGCCAGTTCACCAGCCTTGATTACCACTGTGTTTGACTCAAGTGAGTAGTGCTTACCCTCCACAGCATTGCTCTCGGCATCGATAATCTCAACAGCAACTGTACGGTCATAGCTGCATGAGCGTGTCGCAACAACAGGCAGGTCGAAATAAGCCTCATCGTCCACTACCGCCATCTCGTAGAGAGTGTCGGAGAACTGTATATAATTGGGACCGCTGTATGTAGTATATTCGGGGTCACAACTTGTAAGAGCGGCAAAGTAAAATGCCACGAGCAACAAATGCAGAATGCACCTGCTTGCCATTCCAAGTCTATTCTTTATTATATTCTTCATAATGTATCCGTTTATTTGTTACTCTCATTAGGTTCAATATCTGCACCGGGAGACTCAATCTCGTGCTGAGGTATAGGCCATACGAACAGAGGATTGTCGGCAGCTACTTTCAGACTGCTTCCATGGCTCAGCGACTGATCCTGGGGAGTACGTTCAAAGCCCTTGCCCCAACGTTTAAGGTCCTGCAGACGGAAGCCCTCCATATAGAGTTCCTTCACACGCTCCTCCTCAATGATTTCCATGGCATTGCTTGCAGTAAGCGCTGCAGAACCGCCGTATGATGAACAACGTGCCGACAGCAGTTTTGAAATATCCTTTCCGGCCTTTGTATAGTCGGGAGTCTCAAGATTGCAATAAGCCTCGGCACGGATAAGGTACTGCTCCGAGAGTCGGAACACCTTTGGCATTGAGGTATTCAGCAACTGCGCCTCGTTGTAAAGGCTCTGGTTACCCCAATATTTATAGAGCAATGGCCATGTGAGACCATGGCTGTAGCCGGTTGTGGTCTCGTAGAAGAATGCGTTATAACGCATATCGTTGCTTGCATAGAGTTCAAGCACCCACTGTGCAGGAACATAATCGGGCTTGAACGAGGTATAGTCGTAGTTGAAGAATACCGAGCCCAATGCACCACCATAGTTTGTTGATGTAAATCCAACCTTCCATATCACCTCGGTAGAAAGATCGCTCTGCCACATGTAATCATAGAAGTTTACACTGCTTGAGTAATATGCATTGACGCTTGAAAGCTCATACATCTTGCTGTCGATGATTTTTGACGAATACTCGATAGCCTCCTTGTAGTTTCTCATATACAATGCCACACGTGCACGAAGGGCATAAACTGTATACTCGTTGAAGTATACGGCATTGTTATAAAGGTAGCCGTCGTACGCAGGGTCATAATCCTCATCAAGCTTAAGGTATTCGGCAGCCTTATCAAGGTCGTTGAGAACAAGCTGATATGAATCGTACAACGAAGCACGCTTGATTGGTTGCTCCTCGTAATACTTTGTCTTGAGTACGACACCAAGTTCATTCTTAGCCTCCTCGTCACCTTTATAATCGACACAATAGAGTTTTATCAACTCGCTGTATGCCAAAGCGCGTGCAAAATAGGCCTCACCGCAGTAGCTCTCAAGGCGGTCGATTTCATCATCATCAACGAGTGTAGGCTTCAACTTCTCAGCAATGTAGAGCAGGAAGTTACAGTTTCCTATGAGTGAATACAATGAACCGTATACAGCCTCAATCTGAGCATTTGTTGCAAGGATATCCCAACGCCATATATCGCCATAGGTATTTGTATAACCGTTGACCGCATATACAAAATCGGACTGGATATCGGGAAGCAGTGTAAGGTATCCGCTATAAAGGGCACTGCTCAGGAACGATGAGTATATGCCAATCACAGCCTGGTCGGCCTCATCGACAGTAGTTATGGCCTTGTTCTCCGAAACAGCACCCTCGGGAAATTTGTCGAGACACGACTGTGCTACAGAGAGTGTCAAAGCCAACATTATATATATAGTTATCTTTTTCATAGCCACTTGTTTTAGAATGTTATGTCAATACCACATGTAAACTGACGTGATGCAGGATACTGCGCCTTGTAGACATTGCTTGTTGACTCTGGGTCAAGACCGCTGAACTTTGTCCATGTCAACAGGTTTTGTGCCTGTAGATATACACGCGCACGGCTTATACAACGGCTCTGCTTAAGGATTGAAGATGGAATGTCATAGCTCAACATAACGTTCTTTAATCGCAGGAAAGAAGCATCCTCAAGGAAGCGTGAGTCCATCTGTGGAGTTACACCATATCGTGGAATATCGGCAATGTCACCAGGGTTCTTCCAGCGGTTGTACAACATACGCTTCGACTGGTTGTATGCCGAGTAGAGACCATTGCTCTCCTCGAAGAAGCGGTCGTTGTTGAACATCCAACGGTCACTCACCCAACTGAAGTTAGCGGTGAATGTAACACCCTTGTACGACATGGTAGTACCGAAACCACCCTGCCATGGAGCATTGTAGTTCTTGCCAACAAGCACCTTGTCATCCTCGTTGAACACATTGGTTATATTTCCCTCCTTGTCGTACCACAAAGCATCACCGTTCGCAGGGTTCACACCGGCAAAGCGGTTGATGTAGAACTCACCAATAGAATGGCCTACCACAAGTTTTGTCGATGTATTGGACATCTCATACTCGTTAAGACCATTATAGAGTTCTGTAATCTCGTTATGGTTGTAGCTTGCATTTGCATTCACATTCCACATGAACTTTTCGTTGCGGACAATATCGATACCAACAGAGAACTCGGCACCGGCATTGACCATTGCACCTACATTGTCCCAACGTGTACCGAAACCGTTGTTCACATACGACTGTGGAACAAGCATAAGCATGTTTGTTGTCTTTTTGTAGTAAAGTTCAATATCGGTATTTATACGATTGAAGAAACCGAAGTGGAAAGCCACATTCGAAGTCCACAATTGCTCCCAGCTCAATTTGTCGTTACCCTGTGAAATTGGAGCTATACCGGCGCTGCCCATGTAGTTTGCGCCACTGCCAACAAGAGCCAGGTGATCGTAATCGGGGATTGAAGAGTTACCCGATGTACCGGTGCTGACAGCAATCTGTGCATTCGACACCCAAGAAGCCTTTTGCATGAACTTCTCCTTTTTCATATTCCACATAAAGCCCAAAGACCAGAATGTAGCCCAACGGCCATCCTTACCGAAACGTGACGATGCGTCGCTACGCAACGAGAAATCGGCATAGTAACGGTCGTTGTAGTTATACTCTCCACGGGCAAAGAATGAGAGGAACGCATGGGTAGAATATGAGTTTGACCATCCCGAAGCTCTTGTACCCGATGAAAGCTGGGTGAAAGCATTGTTGCTTTGTCCACGTGTGATTACCTGGAAGCCCTCGGAACGATAGTCGACACCCTCCTGACCAAGCATTACATTGAAATGGTGCAGGTGGTCTACATCAAACTTGTAGTTTGCTGTATTTGTTACAGTAAGGTTCACTGTAGTATATGAACTGCGTCCTGCAGCACCCACGCCGTTGTTTCCAACAAAGCTTGGGTATGATTTCATATCGGCTGTAGAGTGAGAATAGTCCAGACCGAACTGTGTACGCAGGGTAAGGTTTCTCACCGGAGTAATCTCGGCATAAAGCACACTCAACGCCTTGTATTTCTTGTTTAGAAGAGGATTATTCTCCATCCACTCTAGCGGATTGTATGTCGTACCGGTCCAGCTGCCATCCTTAGACGATGCTATTGAACCATCCTCTTTGTATGGATTCCAATATGGAAGCATGAAACGGCATGCCGAAATTGGAGTATAAAGCGCATACTCACCGTCATCGGCCTGCTGAACCTCCTCGTATGTAAACATTGTATTGGCACCTATCTTCAACCATGGTGCAACCTTTACATCGGCATTTGCACGTGTATTGTAACGACGGAATGTAGAACCTTGCGCAATACCCTCCTGGTCATAGAAACCGCCCGAAACAAAATAGTTCAGTTTATCGGTTGCATAGCTCACCGAGAGGTCATAGCTCTGCAGACGTGCCTTGTCATTGAAAACCACATCGAGCCAATTGATATTGTTCTGGGACAACAGGTTGTAATCCTGACCACGGTCAAGACCAAGTTCCTTCTCGAACTGAATGCGCTCGGCAGTATTCATAAGGTTCCATTCGCCATGTGCAAGGTTTGAGATACCCTGTTGAGTGCGGAAAGTTACATCAACCTTCTCGGTAGATGTACCTCGCTTTGTTGTAATAACGACAACACCATTTGCAGCACGCGCACCATAGATAGATGTTGAAGATGCATCCTTTAGCACGTTTATCGACTCAATATCGCTTGGGCTGATAGTATTGAAGTCGGAACTTGTAATGGGCACACCGTCAAGAATGAACAATGGAGATGTACCGGAGTTGATTGAGTTTGTACCACGGATTTGGAAAACAGCAGCCTTGCTGGGCTCACCAGAGTTTGACACAACGGTCATACCGGGAGTCAGCCCCTGCAATGCCTGGTCAAAGCCGGCAGCCGACACATTTTCAAGTTTCTCGGCCTTCACTGTAGAAACCGAGCCGGCAATCGTACCCTTTTTGCGTACGCCATAGGCAACTACCACAACCTCGTCCATAGCAATCTGCTCAGGTTGCATTACCACATTCAACTGTTTGGTGGAAGCATTGACAACATGCTCTTGCGTTGCATATCCGACATAGGAAAACACCAAAGTAGCCTCTTTGACTCCTTTGAGTTCAATGCTGTAGTTTCCATCGAAGTCGGTTACAACACCATTTCCGGTTCCTTTCTGCTTGACTGTAAGGCTTATCATACCCTCACCATCATCGGCAGAAGTCACGTTTCCCTTAACCACAAAGGTTTGGGCCGAGACCTGAAGCACGAATGTGCAGAGAAGCACGGACAACAGGAATAATTTTTTTCTCATTTTATAAAATCTTTAATCTATAAGCACAAACAAACGTTGCCGCGAATCAAAAATTCTTTACAGGAATAGAGTCCGCAACAACTATCAATGCATATATATGCATACAATATTCTAAATATTGTGAAAAAATCTTGCAAATATACCCATTTTACACCTTATATTCAATTTTTTACAACATTTTTTTATAAATCTGCATGCTTTAATCAATACACAGGCTATTTATAGACAAAAAATGCAAAAACATGCATACAATCTTGGTAAAACACAGTAATTGCAAGCAAAAAGAAAGCTTCATTGCATTTTAAACAACACAACGAAGCTTACAAAAGAACTATATTTACAAAATATCAGAAAACTTCCTCTATTTTATTCTTTATGTCAGCCACACTTGAACTGCGGGCGATGATTGTACCCTCACGGTTTATAAGTATATATTCCGGAAGAGAAGACACACCATAGAACGAGGCAACCTCGGCGCTGCCACCATCGGGAGCAAAAAGCAAATCGCCTTTCAGCCCTTTGGAAGCAACGGCATTATGCAGTTCTTCGGGATTATCATCGAGCGACACCGACACAAAACGGAATCCTTTCGCCTCGTAATCGGCATACAAAGAGGAGATATCGGCCATACCACGGACTGATTCACTGTTCCAGCCGGCCCAGAAAGCCAACAAGGTATATTTGCCGGCAGATACTGTTCTTGACAAAGAACATACACCGTCCGAAACCCTTTCAAGAGCAAAGTCTATATATTTTTTGCCCACGGATGTAACAGAAGCCGCAAATGCAGCCGAAGCAGTATACTCGGCTTTGGACATCTCTTCAACAACACCATTCTCCACACGTGCCTTATACGATTCATACAGTTTGTCGCGATAGACCTCGGGCACCTGCAGGAAAAAATTCACAAGTTTTTTCGAAGATACAATTCCAACCGATTGTGTAAGGTAGAAATGCCCCAGTTCATTATCTATATTGTCCTTGATGAGCCTTACGGCATAGGCATCGAAGACCATTGTTGCCAAAGATACCAGTTCCTTTATGCTGTCGCACATGGAACTCTCTACAGCCAGCCTACCAGATTCGGCAGACGCCAGCATTCTATTAAGCATCTCTATTTTATGTTTCTCGTCGATAAAACGTGAGAGTTCTTCGTTATGGACTGTTCCACGACACACAACTCCATTGTCAAACGAGAGTTGAGCCTCGCCGGATTCCACCACGACGAAACCGCCGTCCACAACCTGTGACGAAGAGACAAAGCAAACTTTCAAACCATCGACATCGCCACTGAACTCGAACCGGCCACCGGAAACAACTGCCGAATCCACAGGAACAAGCGCCTTCTCGATATCGTATGTCAAATAAGGAGCAATATACAGTTTTGTACCATCGGGCGCAGCTGTATATCTGCCCTTTATCACATAGTCGGGAGAAGGCAAAAAGATATATAGGCACAAGCCTAAGACCAATGCTGTAAGAAGCAGTTTTTTCATACGTTACAATGTTTCGTTGATTTCGTTAATGTATTGCAGGATCTCGTTGCGTCCAAGAGCCGTCTCGGATGATGTCACAAATACGGGAGGCAGTTCTTCCCACTCCTGGAGCAGAGTTTTCTTGTAGGCCGAAACATTGCTCGCAAGCGCCGAACGGGTAAGTTTATCGGCCTTGGTAAAGATTATGGAGAAAGGCACGCCATTCTCGCCAAGCCAACGGAAGAACTCAAGGTCAATGTTCTGTGGAGCATGTCTTGCGTCAACAAGAACAAAAAGCAGGGTCATCTGTTCACGGCCAAGAATATAGCCCGATATGATATCCTGCAACTGTTCGTTCTGCGACTTGCTGCGTTTGGCATATCCGTAACCGGGCAAATCCACAAGATACCACTCGTCGTTTACTATAAAGTGATTTATGAGCAAAGTCTTTCCGGGCATTGAAGAAGTCATTGCCAGTTTGCTGCGACCGGTGAGCATGTTTATGAGACTCGATTTACCGACATTAGAACGTCCGATGAAGGCATATTCGGGTTTTCCGTCCTGCGGACACTTGTTTATATTGGTGTTGCTTATTACAAAGCGGGCATCCTTTATTACCAATGGTTTCATCTATATTCGTGTTTATTTTGTGCGAAGATACAACTTATTCAAAAGAAATACAAAAACCACAAATCGGTAATTGGTACCAAAGTATAAAGATTTATCATTAATTTAGCGCAGAAACTGAGAAAACAGATAACCATGCAGGCAAACACACGCAACTCATTTGTAATATCAAGAGCATTGAGGAATTTCCTTGCAGCCTCAATACTCACCTCGCTGGCTTCGCAACTTGCCGTAACCACAGACGCTGTCATTGTGAGCCACATGATTGGCCCCGACGCAATTTCGGCAATAAACATAACCATGCCTGTCAACATACTGTTCAGTTGTGTAAGTATTCTCATAGGACTTGGAGCAAGCATTCTGGCAGCACGGGCAATAGGGCAACACGACAACAACAAGGTAAACCACATATTCTCGGTATCCATGTTGCTGCTTGCATTACTTGGCATAGCAGTATCGGTAACCACATATATATGGAGCGAAGAGATTATCTCATCGTTCTGTACCGACACAAGGGTTTACCCACTTGCTGTCGAATACACCAATGTAATCACAGCCGGAGCAATATTTCTCATATTCTCCAATGGTATAAACTATTTTGTCAGCACCGACGGCAACCCGTCACTTGTAGCACGTGGAGTTGTTGTGGGCGCTGTTGCAAACATAATACTCGATATAATCCTGGTCCACGTCATGGGAATTGCAGGGTCGGCACTTGCAACAATCATAAATTACACTATAACCCTTGCTGTCGTAGCCACCCATTTCAGAAAAAAAAGTTCATCCTACAGGCTTGTGAACCCATTACGTGGACTTGCACGACAATGCATGAAGAATATATACGAGGGATTGCCGCTAATGCTCGGCAACCTGCTGTTGGGCCTTGCGGTACTTGCAATAAACAAGATGATTCTATCGGCAAGTGGAGCCGACGGGCTTTATATATGGTCAATATGTCTGCAGGTACTGATGATAACATTCGT
This sequence comes from Bacteroidaceae bacterium, assembly GCA_017555865.1. Taxonomy (GTDB): domain Bacteria; phylum Bacteroidota; class Bacteroidia; order Bacteroidales; family Bacteroidaceae; genus HGM04593. The sequence goes on along the minus strand of JAFZFM010000155.1, from coordinate 9,032 downwards.
TGTTCTAAATGGAGTGGGAAACGCCATGCTTTCCATTGGAGGAGTTCTTGTAGGAGAAAAAGACTATAACGGAGTACGTATACTAACCTCGCTGTCGCTGAAGTTCGTCTGTTCGGTCCTTGCACTCTTTGTTGCAACAGTAATAATATACCCACAGTTCCTTGGCTATATTTTTGGAAACGGCACTGGGCAGAACATCCAAGGAGTAGACAACGCACTGCGCATATTCTCCCTATTGTTGATACCGTTTGCGGTCACCCTTACCATGCGTTTCCTTTTCCAGATTCTTGAATACCGCATACTAAGCCTTGTCATGTCGGCCGGACAGCTTGCTTTCATAATAGCATGCCTTTGGATATTCATAGAGGTAGCCCCGGGAAAACTGTGGTGGAGTTTTCCTTTCTCGGCAATAATGCTGATAGCCATTCAGATTGCCACCACATTAGTGCTTTGGCTTAAAAGGAAAAACATATCACCAATAACCCTTATTCCGGGAAAAGACAACAGCAGCATTGACCTGTCGATAAGTTACACAGCCACCGGCATTGAAAAAGCGACAGCAAAAATCAGGGAATTCCTCAACAACGACGTTGAAAATAAAACGATTGAAGTTTACATAGAGAACCTCAAAAGAATAATGACTGAAGTCATTGACATGAGCTGCGATAAAAAGCACTGCTTTGACATGCACATAAAAACCATAAAAGGCAATGTTACAGCCACCCTGCGCGCAACAGGAAAAAAATTTGTCGAGACCGAATTCACAAAGACACTCTCACATACCGTGGAATTCAAATACATGCATGGGCAGAATGTACTATTCATTAGACCGGTAAAGTAACATGTAATCTTAATGCCTAAACCTTAAGAAAAATCTTCTTTATATACAGAATATATAGAAACAACCAACAGACTGCAACATAACAGGCCCAATAGCCAGCGATATAAAACTCCTTAGGCAAAAGAGCCTCACCCCCCCATAATAAAAAACATGTCAAATCCACGCAGAGCATCAAGTGACATCAAACGTATATTTTACTCCTTCATAGCAAGCTTTATTCTATTATCAAATCCTCGGGAAGTACTTTAGGAACATAATGGATACCATTCTTGCGGTAATAGCTATGGCTGTCATCGGCCTTTATATCAACCAGTTCTATTTTTTCGGCACTCTTTCCAAGCGCAACCACCATCAGAGGCTCCAGCTGCAAAGCAAGCATCTCCTTTATCTTCTCCTTATCGAAAGACATGAGACAAACCCCGTTAAGGCCAATATCAACAGCCTGCAATAACATACTCTGCACCGAAATTCCCAAATCGACATAGGTACTTGGGCGTGGTTCAACCGTTGAGCAAACGACAATAAAGGCATTTGGCTCCTGCCCCGGCAATGGTAAGGCCAGTTCGCTCAATGCGCTTCCCATTTTTATATATGGCATAACCTTGTCGCACTCATCGGAGAGAACTGGTCTGAAACGCAATGTCTGGCTGTTACGCGCCGACGCGATTCTGCTGTTAACCGCAATAATGCGCAACAACTGATCCTTACGCACTTTGAAGGAGCTGTCAAAGCCACGTGTACTGCGGTTTTTGAGCAGCAGAGCCGACAAGCCACCTTTAACTTTTGCTGATGTTGCTGCACTCTGTTGCTTGAACTGCTCCATTTTCTTTTCCAGATAATTATCGGCCATACATTAATATTTTGCAAAACAGTTGTTACTGCGCACAAATTTAAGGTAAAGCAAGCAAAAAGCAAAGAGGCACTACTACATTCGGGATAAAACAGAGATCATAGGATTTGCCTCATACAAAGCAAACCCTATGACCAATCATTGCTCCTATATTGGAATTTATCTTATAATCTCGCCCGACGGAGATACAAACAGCAACATATCTACACCACCCTTCTCAATCTCAATCTCGTAGTAGTTCTCATTCTCCCTCTCAATAAAATCCACATCATCTATTATAAATCCGGGATACTCGGACTCAACTGCAACCTTGATAACATCGGGTACATTCCTTACAAGGACATCCCACGAAGTGAACACCCACTTGTTGTCTCCGGTAAAATGAACCTCCTTGCGCAAATCATCGTGTCTGATATTCACCTCTACCAGTCCATTGTCATCATACTCGGCATAGAGGATTGAAGCTGCAGGATACTTCTGTTCAATAAAAGCCTTCATATCGTCATTGACAGATATTCTGTCACTGTCGTCATCGTCGCAGGCCACGAAGGCAAAGATAGCCAGCAAAAATATTGGAAATAGTTTTTTCATGATAGTTTTTCTTTAGTTGTCTGTAAATGTTGGAGTACATCAGTCGTCTATATCCACAAGTCTGAATTCCTTGTCAAATTTGAGTTCAAGACGGTTCGATAGTTTCACCTCGTAGTCATTGCGGTCAATCTCAATCTTCTGAACCTTGGCATCGGGATAGTTTTCCTTTATGAATTTGCTTATCTCGGCTGGAACTATCCCTGCAGGAACCTCGCCAAAACGGCAATCAACCTCTTCCCAAGCACCTTTGCTGCTGAACTCAAGCTTTGCTCCATTGGCCAATCTTACCTCGTATGAACGACCAAGAATCTCACGCTCTTCCTTTGCGAAACTTACCTCGACACCAGCAAAATGCTTGTCAATGAACTGCTGCGCCTGAACAGGCAACTGCGATTTGTTTATAACTTTGTGATTGTCGGCCGAAGCTACAAAAACACCTACTGAAAACAGTGCAAACAATGCAAATAAAATCTTTTTCATAATCTTTTCTTTTTAGTTTAGTTATTAAGTTCTATTTTTAACACCGAAAAGGAGATAAACAATTTCTTATTTCTACATTTTTCAAATAGTATAACTCCTTTTTACACTGCAAAGATTATAAGCGATTCTGAAAAGAAATTGAAATTTCGGGAAATATTCAAAAAAATATCATTTTTCCTCATTTTCTACTTTTTATTGTTACTTTAGCAACCGCTAACACACTCCTATAATATAATAAAGAGTGCTATTTCGGTTTCATTTCAGAATCCACCGTTACCTTTACTAAAAAAAGAACAACTATGAAGATACTTATTGTTGAAGATGACAAATCCCTGCGCGAAATAATACAACGCGCCTTGACCGACGAGGGTTATGTTGTAGAGGATGCAGCGACATACTTCGAAGGTTGCGACAAGATTGCCGGATACAGCTATGACTGTATTCTGCTGGACATTATGCTGCCAGACGGTAATGGAATAAAACTGCTGCAGCAGATAAAGCAACTTGGCAAGGACGACAGGGTAATAATACTTTCGGCCCGCGACTCACTCGACGACAAAATCGAAGGGCTTGAACTTGGAGCCGACGACTATCTGCCAAAACCGTTTTATACAGCCGAGTTACTGGCACGCATAAGAAGCGTAATGCGCCGTGGTGCAGGCGCTGTAAACAAGACCATGACAGCCGGCAACATAACCCTTGACCTGCAGAGCAGGAGGGTAACAATAGATAGCAGGGAGGTACAACTGCTTAAAAAGGAGTTCGACATACTGCTCTACTTCATGCAGCGCCCCGACCACATTGTTGACAAGGCAGTGCTTGCCGAGTCGGTATGGGGCGACCACATCGACATGGTCGACAACTTCCAGTTCGTCTATGCACAAATCAAGAATCTGAGAAAGAGGCTGGCCGACGCCAATGCCAATGTAAATATAAAAGCTGTCTACGGCTTCGGTTACAAATTCACAAACGCCGACTCATGAAACTCATACATAAGGTAACCATAAGACTGGCAATAACAATTCTGCCACTGTTGCTGCTTTGGTCAACAATATTCTATTTCTCAATGGTTGAGGAGATAAACGATGAGACCGATGACAGCATTGACGATTATGCCGAGATGATTGCCATGCGCATAAACACCGGTGAGGAACTGCCACGCCCCGGCAACGGAAGCAACAACACATACTCCATAGAAGTTTTGCCACAAAAATTACACCCCAGCAAGACAAAGAAGTTTGTTGACCGCGAAGTCTTTATCCCCGAAAAGGGAGAGACCGAACCGGCACGAACACTTACCATGTTCTTTACAGACGATTACGGCACAAACTACAAGATAACCGTTTCGACACCCACTTTTGAGCGCGACGACATTATAAAGGCTATACTAATACACATTATAACACTATATGCCGTACTTGTGGGAACAATAATGCTTGTCACAACCCTGGTTTTCAACTATAGCATGAAGCCGCTCTACTCACTTCTGAAGTGGCTAAAGAAATACAGCCCCGGTAAAGGCACAAAGGATTTCCCCGACGAAGAATCGGTAATTGAGTTCAAGAGACTCACACAAGCAGCACGCATTACAATAGAACGTGCCGAAAAACAGATTGAACTGCAGAAACAGTTTACAGGAAACGCCTCGCACGAACTGCAGACACCTTTGGCAATACTTGGAACACGCATAGAGTGGCTTATAGACAAGACCACACTTACCGATGAACAGTTTGCCGAACTCTCGAAAATGCGCCAGTCACTGCACCGCCTTGCCAAACTGAACCGCACACTGCTTCTGCTCTCAAAGATAGACAGCGGACAGTTCATAGCCAGGAGCGAGGTAGACCTTGCCGGTATTATAGAAAACGAAGCTGGAATTTACAAGGAGATTTTCGATTACAAGGAGATAGACTGTACAATCAGGTTGCCGAAGCGTTTCACAGCCAGCATGGACAAATCGTTGGCAACAACAATGATAAGCAACCTTATCAAGAACGCCTACCTGCACTCACCCGAAAACGGCAAGATAGAGATTGAGGCAACAGAACATGAGCTGAGAATATCGAACAACGGTGAAGCAGGCCTTGACGCAACAAGAATTTTCGACCGCTTCTATACCAACGGCAAAAGCGGCTCTACCGGACTTGGACTTGCACTTGTAAAATCAATAGCCGATTCCTACAATTTTACATTCACATACAATTTTACAGGCAAAAAGCACTGCTTTACCGTAAGGTTCTAATGCATTTATTGCATACATGCATACAGTGACATATTCTGTCAATATTAAGGCAAATACAGCACTTTTATTATAAACAAATTGCGAGTGTATTTTAATATTGAAACACACTCGCAATTGTTATTTATTAATATTAGAGTACCGAAATATGTAACCTTCCCATTGTGAGAAGGGATGGTGAGCTAAATATTCATCACCACAGCTTCGCCCTTTTCAAGCGAGGCCGGCACATTGATTATGCGTTGGTTGCTGCTGCCACGGAAACGTAGCTGCTCGTCTTTAAAGGCTTCGATAAAACGTCCGTCTACAAGCACATCAATCTGCTCAAGCAGAGCCTTCTGTAGCGGGTTTTCGAGAATTTCCTCGAAAAGGAAACCGGTATAACACCAGATATTCTTGTTGCTCTTTTGCTTGATGGCCTTGGCAAGGGCTGTAAAGCCCTGTGGCTGGAACATGGGGTCGCCGCCCGTAAAGGTTACATCGGCAAAGGGGTCTGCAAGAATCTTTCCTAAAATCTCTTCAACCTCTACCTTCTGCCCATTAGCAATATTCCACGACTGCGGGTTATGGCAGCCCGGGCAATGATGTGGACAACCCGAAGAATAGACCGAGGTACGAAACCCCGGTCCATCTACTGTTGTATCTTCCACTATCTCAAGAATGGAGATTGTTGACATATCTGTTATCTTATTGGATTATTCGTGTATCACACGGTCGTTTAGCTCCGAGAGTTTTGCCTTGTTCCAGCGGTCGGTAGTACCTACAAGGTAACCTGTTATGCGCTGTAGCTTGTCAAGGTTCTTGCTTTGACAATTTGGACACTCCTGAAGATCCTTGGTCGAGTTCTCGTAACCGCAGTCAAGGCAACGGTTGCGGTTGTGGTTTACCGAGCCATATCCAAGGTTATATGCGTCCATCATATCAACCACACGCATGATAGCCTCGGGGTTGTGTGTAGCATCGCCGTCAATCTCGACATAGAATATGTGACCACCACCGGTGAGTGCGTGGTATGGAGCCTCAACCTCGGCCTTATGCTTTGCACTGCACTTGTAATATACAGGTACGTGGTTACTGTTTGTATAGTAGTCGCGGTCTGTAACACCGGGGATTACGCCAAAGCGTTTGCGGTCGCCACGTGTAAAGCGTCCCGACAAGCCCTCGGCAGGTGTTGCTAGGATACTGTAGTTGTGCTGATACTGCTCCGAGAAGCTGTTGGCGCGGTCGCGCATATAAGTGATTATGCGTACACCAAGTTCCTGTGCCTCCTCGCTCTCGCCGTGATGTTTGCCAACAAGTGCAACAAGGCACTCGGCAAGACCTATAAAGCCAATACCAAGAGTTCCCTGATTAATTACCGATGCAATGGTTTCGTTTGCTTTTAGTTTCTCACTGCCTACCCACAGAGCCGACATAAGAAGCGGGAACTGCTTTGCATAGGCTGTTTTCTGGAACTCCATACGCTCGTGAAGCTGACGGGCTGTAATCTCGAGTAGGCTGTCCAATTTTGAGAAGAACATGGCCTCTCTCTGCTTCTTGTCCTCAATCTCCATACACTCGATTGCAAGACGCACTATATTGATTGTAGAGAATGAGAGGTTTCCACGACCTACCGATGTCTTTGGACCGAAACGGTTCTCGAATACACGTGTACGGCAACCCATTGTAGCCACCTCGTGTATATAGCGTTTTGGATCTTCGGCCTTCCACTCACTGTTCTGGTTGAATGTAGCATCAAGGTTTAGGAAGTTAGGGAAGAAACGGCGCGCTGTTACCTTGCATGCAAGCTGGTAGAGGTCGTAGTTGCGGTCGCCGGGCAGATAACTGACACCACGCTTCTTTTTCCATATCTGGATGGGGAAAATGGCTGTCTCGCCGTTACCCACACCACGGTATGTACTGTTGAGCAGCTCACGGATGATACAGCGACCTTCGGGCGATGTATCTGTACCATAATTGATAGAGCTGAACACAACCTGATTACCGCCACGTGAGTGGATGGTGTTCATGTTATGGATGAATGCCTCCATAGCCTGATGTACACGTGCAACAGTCTTGTTCATGGCATGCTGCAGGATACGGTCGTCGCCACTGAGGAAATCCAAAGGTTGCTGCACATAATCCTCGACCTCCTTGTTGTAGAGATGAGAGTAGTTTGCACCAGTGAGTTCCTCTATAGCCTTCAACTCCTCAATGAAGCTTGAACGCACATAAGGTGCAAGGTAGAAGTCAAAGGCTGGAATAGCCTGGCCACCGTGCATCTCGTTCTGCGCAGTCTCCATTGATATGCAGGCCATGATACTTGCTGTTTCAATGCGCTTTGCAGGGCGTGACTCGCCATGGCCTGCATTGAACCCGTTTATAAGGATGTTGTCGAGCGGGTGCTGACAACATGTAAGGCTCTTTGTAGGGTAATAATCCTTGTCGTGGATATGCAGATAGTTGTTGCGGACAGCGTCATTCACTTCCTCGCTCAAAAGGAAGTCATCGACAAACGGCTTTGTTGTCTCGCTGGCAAACTTCATCATCATGCCGGCAGGAGTGTCGGCATTCATGTTTGCATTCTCACGTGTAACGTCGTTCGACTGTATGTTGATAATTTCCTGGAAAATATCACGGGTCTTTGCCTTGCGTGCGATACGGCGCTGATTACGGTATGCGATGTACTTCTGCGCCACATCCTTGCGGCTACTCTTCATGAGCTCAAGCTCGACCATATCCTGGATATCCTCCACAGTCATCTGCGCATCGCCACGGAACGAAATGTGGTCGGTGATTTGGCGAATAAGTGACATATCCTCGCCCTTGGCTGTGTGTAGCATAGCCTTACGGATAGCCGTAATAATTTTCTCTTCGTTAAAGCCGACAATTCTTCCGTCGCGCTTTACAACAGTCTGAATCATATTTTAGAAAGGATTTTTGTTACGATTGATTTTCTATGCAAAAATAGGAAATATACTCAAAAAAACAAATGTAAAAAATACAAAAGATTCAACACAAAAGCGTTTTTAACATAGTGCCCGTTTGAGGATATCGGAACCGTAAAATGCAAAAAACTTTCCGTTTTGGTTTGGTTTTCTAAAACTTTTGGCTACATTGCAGCCGGAAAGACCATCCACTCAAATTATTGACTTCAAAAGGCGGAAATTATGATTGTCTGGATAGTAATATTAAGCACACTTATATTGGTGTTTGCAATAAGAATGTTTGTTAAGTTACGTCGCAGGAAATATACCAACAACTTCCATCCCAATATAAATACGCGCAAGAAACGCCTGCATTTTGTCAACCGTTTCCGCCACCTGGAAGGTGTAGGAGACTGATATCCGGACATTCGCCCGGAGCTTCCTTTCAAAGGTTTCACAGGAGCAGATTGTACAAAAAGCTGTTTTTGCCCATAAAAAAGCAATTACAATCCTGCTCGGTTAAACATTGTTAAGACAGGCTTTGGTGTAACTTGATTATACTTATATTTGCAGCGTTCTTGAGTTAGCCATAGCCAGGAACGTTTTGTTTGACTTAAAATAAGAATAAAAGAAGAATTATGATCAACAGCAGAATATGTGAAATGCTCGGGATCAAGTATCCCATTGTTCAAGGAGGTATGGCCTGGGTGGCAGACGCCTCTTTGGCTGCGGCTGTTTCAAATGCAGGCGGATTGGGACTCATATCATCCATCAATGCGGGAACCGAAGCCGTGAGAAACGAGATACGCAAATGCAAGACACTAACCGACAAACCTTTTGGAGTAAACATAATGCTTCAGGCACCCAATGCCGAAGAGATAGCCAACCTGGTTGTTGAGGAGGGTGTGAAAGTTATTACGACAGGAGCCGGCTCGCCAACCAAATATATGACTATGTGGAAAGAAAACGGCATAAAAGTCATTCCCGTTGTGGCTTCAGTTGCATTCGCAATAAAAATGCAGGCTGCCGGAGCAGACGCTATTGTTGCCGAGGGTGCCGAAGCCGGAGGACATGTAGGAGAGTTGCATACAATGCCTCTCATTCCACAGATTGTAGACGCTGTTA
>JAFZFM010000010.1 GCA_017555865.1 Bacteroidaceae bacterium | reverse complement strand
GAGTGGAGCAAACTCCTTCTTTAATTCGTTTCCACCATCACGGAAACCGCTGTACTTGCCCGAGAAGAGCTCATACTTGCGGAACTCGCAGTCGAGGTCACCATTGTAAAGAGGAATACGGGCAGAAGCCTTGAGACCAACCTGGTCAAAGCAATCATAACTGCTACTTATAATCCACGCCTCGTTGCCCTGGAAAGCATGTTTCAGACGTGAACCAAGCTCTTTATATACCTTCAACAGAGTCTCAAGCTGCAGACGCTCGCCATAAGGAGGGTTCACCACCATTATGGCAGGAGCTTCAGGCTCAACAAAATCCTTTATATCACGGCACTCGACCTCAATAATGTCACCCATCATAGCCGATTTAATATTACGTCTTGCACAGGCAACCATACGGCCATCAACATCATATCCGTAAATCTTATAATTGAACTCGCGCTCTGCAGAATCATCATCATATATAGACTTGAACAGTTCGCTGTCGAAATCCTTCCATTTTTCAAAGGCATAACCCTGACGGAACACACCCGGTGCTATATTACGGGCAATAAGAGCTGCCTCGATAGGCAATGTACCGGAACCGCACATCGGGTCTATGAAATCACAATTGCCATCCCAGCCGGTAAGCATAATCATTCCGGCAGCCAGCACTTCATTGATTGGAGCTGCACCGGTTTCTACACGATAACCACGGCGGTGCAAAGACTCACCAGAACTGTCAAACGCCAAAGTACACTCCTCGCCGGCAACATGTATATGGAATACCAAATCCGGGTTATTCAGACGAACAGACGGACGCTCACCGAACTTCTCGTTGAAGTAGTCGGCAATGGCATCCTTGACACGGTAGGCAACAAATTTCGAGTGACGGAAGACATCACTGTACACAACTGAATCCACCGAGAATGTTGAATTGGTATCGAGATATTGTTCCCAATTAACAGATTTAATTACGTTATAAACTTCATCGGCATTGGCAGCCTTAAAGTGCATTATAGGCTTCAATATACGTACAGCCGTTCTCAAATGAAAATTCGCTTTGTACATAAGAGCCTTATCGCCGGTAAACGACACCATGCGACGTCCTATTTCCACATTATTGGCACCCAAAGCAACCAATTCTTTTGCCAACACCTCTTCAAGACCTTGAAAAGTCTTTGCAATCAATTCAAATTCTGCCATAAAATTATCAAAAAGAGATACAGGGAACCTCCCTGCCAAATATTTTACAAAGGAACAAAAAAAAGCAATTCAAATCAACAAAAGAGCTTGTTATTTGCACACAAATGGACTACATTTGCACTTCCATTTTCAGCAAGCAAAAAAATCAGATACATGAACTTGAAAAAAATCATATCAACAGCCGTTGCATTTGCTTTTACAGCTATTGTAGCACTTGTACTTTCGAGCGCAGGAAACGCGAGTTACACAGAGAACCAGGGCACAGCTTCGGACACAACAGAACAACATGGAACTACATCTCCAACGGTTCCGCAATCGGTAGTATTTGCAGGAGAGAAGATTTCGCTCACTGCACAGGACCGTCGCGAGCGTATGGACAGGGAACTGTTGTCATTCACATATTCACACATAAATACCACGCTGATGATAAAGCGCGCAAACAGGCTGTTCCCTATTGTTGAGCCAATTTTGAAGGAGTGTGGAGTCCCCGATGACTTCAAATACCTTATGATTATTGAGAGCAATGGAGACATTGAAGCACGCTCACCGGCAGGAGCCGGCGGTCTGTGGCAGTTCCTGGAGAAGACTGGACGCGAATATGGTCTTGGGGTAAACGGCGAAGTTGACGAGCGCTACCACATAGAAAAAGCGACCAGAGCTGCATGCAGCTACCTTAAGGAGTCATATACAAAATACGGAGACTGGCTTACTGTTGCAGCAAGCTACAACACTGGACGAGCAAATGTAGACAAGCGCATTGCTGCGCAAAAGGAAAACAAAGCCATTGATCTTGTCCTGTTACCCGAAACCTCGCGATACATATTCCGCCTTATGGCTATAAAAGTCGTATTCAGTAACCCTGTAGAATTCGGATTCATAATAAGAAGCAGCGACCTTTACCCACAACTGCCGATAGCCAAGACTATAACAGTAGACAACACTGTTGCATCTTGGGCAAACATTGCCAAACAGTACAACCTGACCTATCTGCAACTACGTGAAGCAAACCCATGGATAAGAAGTACTTCACTAACCAACAAGGGCAAGAAAGCATACAAAGTGAAGATTCCGGACAGCAAGGCCCTGCATTACAACCCTGCTATGACAAAGGCACATAACCCAAACTGGGTAGTTAAATAACCATCAGGCCATTTTATCACCCAACTTCATTTTTGCGTCATTGAGGAAACGTCGAATATTCTTCTCATCACCCTTGCGACATATCATTAGTACGTCGCCTGAGTCAACAACCAATAAATCCTCGACACCCTGCATTATCACAAGCTTGCCTGATGGCAATACAGCCATATTATTACGGCTGTCGTAAGCCAAAGCTCCTCCACCCATAAAAACATTACCGTCGACACCTTTTGGCAGCGATGAGTATAATGTATCCCAAGTTCCGATATCTGCCCATCCGAACTCACCGACAAGGACATAAGCATTATCTATTCGCTCCATAACATTCATATCGAACGACGCTGTAGGGAAAGATGTATAGACCTCGAACCCACGTTTGCGACGCATACTACGTTCAGGATTCTCGGCATAGATTCTTTCAAGTTCCATCATCATTTCGGGCAGACACTTGGACATAGCATCTATGATGGCCTGCACATTGCATATATATATACCGGAGTTCCAATAGAACTCACCGCTATCGACAAACAGGCGGGCAAATTCAAGTTCGGGTTTCTCGGTAAATGTACGGACCTTAGAAAATGCACCATCAACAAAATCACTTTCGGCCTGTATATAACCATAACGGGTTTCGGGACAAGTTGGCTTTACACCAATGACAACCAGCTTATTTTTGTCGGCAACAAAATTCATACCCCTACCGACAACATCAATGAAAACATCTTCGTTCAGCACCAGCTGATCACTCTGCGCCACCACAATATTCGCATTCGCGTTCAGCATACGTATATAACATGCAATATTGGCAATACTTGGCGCCGTACCACGGAAAGCCGGCTCATGTATCACCTGAGTATCAGGAACACCAGGCAACTGCTGCCTTACGATATCGGTATAGTCGACATGAGTAGATATGATTATGTTCTCAGGTGGGACAATACGGCTGTAACGGTCATATGTCTGCTGCAGAAGAGTCCTGCCACAACCAAGAACATCCTGAAACTGTTTTGGATATGCTTTACGGCTCATAGGCCACAGGCGTGTCCCTTGACCACCCGCCATTATAACGCAATAACGGTTATTGTCCATGATTATCGGTTTAAAATAGATGGTTTTTGTTATTCATAACGCGAGTATAATATTTTTATTGCAAACAAAGAACCCTTTTAAGTAATTTTATACAAACAAAAAAAGGCAACCTGGTTAGGTTGCCTTTTTTGTTTGTATCAGAATTCTGCATTGTTTGGTGTACGTGGGAAAGGTATTACGTCGCGAATATTCGACATACCAGTCACAAAGAGCAACAGACGTTCGAAACCAAGACCAAAACCAGAGTGTGGACATGAACCATAGCGACGTGTATCGAGATACCACCACATATCCTTCATTGGGATGTCCATCTCCTCAATGCGTGTGAGAAGTTTATTGTAGTCGGCCTCACGCTCCGAACCACCGATAATCTCGCCAATTTTTGGGAACAGCACGTCCATAGCACGTACAGTCTTGCCATCCTCGTTCTGCTTCATATAGAAAGCCTTTATCTCCTTTGGATAATCGGTAAGGATCACAGGACGCTTGAAGTGTGTCTCAACCAAATAACGCTCGTGTTCCGAAGCCAGATCAACACCCCAATAAACAGGGAATTCGAACTTGTGGCCGGCAGCAACAGCATCTTCAAGAATCTTGATACCGTCGGTGTAGCTCAAACGGACGAACTCGGTATTAACAATAGAACGCAGACGCTCGATAAGCTCCTTGTCAACCATATTGTTGAGGAATGTGATATCTTCCATACAGTTATCCAAAGCCCACTGTACGCAATACTTGATAAACTCCTCAGCCAACTCCATGTTGTCGTAAATGTCGTTGAAGGCAACCTCGGGCTCTATCATCCAGAACTCGGCAAGGTGACGTGGAGTATTTGAGTTCTCGGCACGGAATGTAGGACCGAATGTGTATATTGCACCAAGTGCTGTAGCCGCCAACTCACCCTCGAGCTGACCAGACACTGTAAGGCTGGCCTGCTTGCCGAAGAAGTCGTTGTCGTATATTATGCTGCCATTCTCATCCTTCTTGAGGTCGTACAGGTTCATGGTTGTAACCTGGAACATCTGGCCTGCACCCTCACAGTCTGATGCTGTGATGATTGGCGTGTGGAAATAGTAGAAACCTTTATCGCGGAAGAACTTGTGGATAGCGTAAGCCATGTTGTGACGAATGCGGAACACTGCACCAAAGGTGTTGGTACGTGGACGAAGGTGTGCCACTGTACGCATGTATTCCATTGTCTGACCTTTCTTCTGCAAAGGATATGTGCTGTCGCAAGCACCGAGCAACTCAATTTCTGTTGCCTGAATCTCTACCGACTGACCGCCTCCGATAGACTCTACGAGCATACCGTTGACGCTCAGGCATGCGCCTGTTGTAAACTGCTTCACAAGTTCCTCATCGAACTTGTCGGCATCGATAACCACCTGGACATTATTGATTGTAGAACCATCGTTGAGAGCAACAAAAGCAACCTGCTTGCTGCTGCGGCGTGTTCTTACCCATCCTTTTACATTTACCTCAACACCGGCTGATGTATTCTTAAGGATGTCGGATATTTTTGTTCGTTTTATCGTTTTCATACGATTCTATTGTGTTGTAAAACTAATCTGTTATTATTCGTACGCACCCATGCGCAACATATTCACTTCCTTATCGGTCAAGTAACGCCAGTCGCCACGACGAAGATTCTTCTTTGTCAAGCCTGCAAAAAGCACACGGTCGAGCTTGTTTACTCTGTAGCCGAGGTGCTCTAGCATACGGCGCACAATACGGTTCTTGCCAGAGTGTATCTCTATACCAATCTGTGAGCGGTCGGCTTCGTTTACGTATGTAACCTCATCGGCATATACATGACCATCCTCGAGTTCCATTCCATTTACAAGGATATCCATGTCGGACATTGCAACATTCTTGTCACATGTAACATGATAAATCTTCTTTTTCATGAACTTAGGATGAGTAAGCTTCGCCGCCATATCACCATCGTTTGTAAGAAGCAGGACACCGGTTGTATTTCTGTCAAGACGACCTACAGGATAGATTCTCTCCTTACCAATACCTTTAAGACAGTCAAGTACAGTCTTGCGCTCCTGAGGGTCATCTACTGTAGTAACACAATCCTTTGGTTTGTTGAGCAAAACATACACCTTGCGCTCAGGATTTACACGCTCGTTGTTGAAACGCACCTCGTCATTAGGAGTAACCTTTGTACCCAGTTCGGTAACAATTACACCATTCACAGTAATAAGACCGGCCTCTATGTAGTTATCGGCTTCGCGACGTGAACAGATTCCGGCATTTGAAAGGTATTTGTTAAGACGCAATGGTGCATTGGGATCTATAACAGCCTCGCGGTATGCAGTACGTTTCTTTGCACTGTATTTTGCATTGGGATCATAACTTCCCTTACGGTTTCCCTTGCTACCATAGCCATTACCGTTACTACGGCCATAGTTACCGCCTGTAGTTGTATAGCTCTCGAAATCTCTACCAGCTGCAGCGTTAGGATGCTTGCTGTAACTACCCTGACGAGGTCTTGAATCTCCTTCAAAACGATTGAAATCACGGCCCCCGGCACCGTATCTGCTACGGTTGAAGTTGCGTGTTCCACGCTCCTGCGACTTATTGTAGCGACCAAAAGTACCGGCAGACTCCTCATTGCGGTCGTTATAGCCATACTGTGGCTGTTCATTGCCGTTTCTGTTAAAACGTGGACGTTGTTTCAACTTATTGTCGTTGTTGAAGTTGGGATTGAAAGAGGCTCTACCTCTATTACCTCTAGGGTTAAAACCGTCCTGTTTTTTGTCTCTGTAATTATTCATCTATTTATATTTTACGAACCTCACGGTCCAATTTATATATTCCCGACTTAAAAGATCTTCACACGGATTAAAGACCTGTATATGTATGAGGTGTTATCGCACGCAACTCCTCCTTGACATTTTCGGCAACATCAAGACCATCAATGAACTGAAGAAGAGCACCCTGATTTATGCCCTCATTGGTACGTGTAAGTGCCTTGAGCGCTTCATATGGATTTGGATACGCCTCGCGACGAAGAATAGTCTGTATACCCTCGGCACAAACACTCCAACAGTTGTCAAGCTCATTATATATTGCAGTCTCATTAAGCAAAAGCTTGCGCAAACCGACCAAAGAGCTCTTGATAGCAATAAGCATGTGACTCATAGGCACACCAACGTTGCGAAGAACTGTAGAGTCTGTAAGGTCACGCTGCAAACGAGATATAGGCAACTTCATTGACAGGTGGTCAAGTATTGCATTGGCAATTCCAAGATTACCCTCGCTATTCTCAAAGTCAATAGGATTAACTTTATGAGGCATTGCACTTGAACCTACCTCACCAGCCTTTATCTTCTGCTTGAAGAACTCATTGGAAATATATTGCCAGAAGTCCTTGTCCATATCCATTATGATAATGTTTATGCGACGCATAGCGTCGAACAGGGCTGCGAGATTGTCATAGTTAGAAATTTGGGTTGTATACTGCTCACGCTGCAAGCCAAGGCTCTTTTCAACAAAGTTATTGGCAAAGGCAACCCAGTCAATTGAAGGATATGCCACACGGTGAGCATTGAAATTACCTGTAGCGCCACCGAATTTTGCCGAGATGGCACATTTCTTAAGTTCGGCAAGCTGAGTCTCCAGACGGTACACGAAAACCATGACCTCTTTGCCAAGACGTGTTGGAGAAGCCGGCTGTCCATGAGTACGGGCCAGCATTGGTATATTCTCCCATGCTGTAGCATATTCGCGCAGTTGGGCAACAAGTTCCTCAACCAACGGATAATATACTTCATTAAGCGCATCCTTAATTGTACATGGAACCGATGTATTGTTGATATCCTGTGATGTCAATCCAAAGTGAATGAACTCCTTGAATGCCTCAAGTCCTCCAATTGCGTCAAACTGCTCTTTTATAAAGTACTCAACAGCTTTTACATCATGGTTTGTAACCTTCTCTATCTCCTTGACACGACAAGCATTTTCCAAAGTAAATTTCTTGTAGAT
>JAFZFM010000154.1 GCA_017555865.1 Bacteroidaceae bacterium | reverse complement strand
GCCGTAGGTGTACTGCTCGACAGTAGTCAACGGGTTGCCGGCATAGTCGTACTTCACACTGGTGCGGCAAGTTATTCCGTCGGGGTATGCGGTATATGTCTGTATGCAACGGCCGCGGCTGTCGTACCAGTACGTGCGCTCACTCGTCTTCGTCTCATACTCATCGTTTCTTTGGGTTTGCAACCCAAGGGCGTTGAGGTAGGGGTCTCTGACCCCTGTACATTTGCGGGTCACAGACCATGATACTCAGTTACAGCGGATGGAACATCCGCCGTGACGGCAATTGCCTCTACAGTCGTATTGAGATCTTTCCTCCCTTGTGGTCGTCAAGTCCGTTGCTCACGTTGTTCGCGCCACCTCCCCTCACTGGGGTGTGTGGCGGAGTTTGGTACAAGACAAAACCCACAGCGCTCCTTGTAACGGATGCTGTGGGTCAATGAACCTCACCGGCAGTCTGCTTTTTGTGGGGTTGTGCCTTTGCTGGCACGGTTTCTGCCGGTGGGGTGGTGATAAACAAGTTGTGTATTTGTTTTTATTAAGTCTGTTGCTTTCTGTAAAGATTAGATTCTTGATTTGAATTCTTCCCATCGTTTGTCCTGTCTTTCTTTCTCTCGAATTGAATTCTTGAGTGCCTGTTCCATCGTATAACCTAGCCAAGAAGTATAGTCTGTCAATCTGGTCATTTCAATTGCTGTTATTTTGTGTTTTTTGAATAACTCATACACTCTCTTTGTAATTATTCTCCATCCTCCAACTCTAAAGATATCATTGCCGTCCCATTTGTTGATGTCGAACGAGGCACCTTTGGCCAAGAACCCTCTTCTTTTATCTTCAACAATGTTGTCGTAGTCGACCTTTACCATATCATCACATTTTCCTGTTACGGAGAAACCGTTGTACCCAGGGACAATATTCCCTTTTTTGTCGTACATCTCAATCTCGTAACATTTCCAGCCGGTAATGTTGTTGTCAATAAGCAGGTCTTTCATCCTGTCCGAGATGAGGTATGCCATAGTGTCGCGATTGTCAAGAACATCACGCATTTGCTTACCACTATCTCCACGAACTTCATGGAACACAATCGGGAATTCATAGCCTTGGTAGTTTCCCTTTTCAAGGTCCCAACTGATTTTCCAGGCTAATTTAGAATCGCTTCTTTTTATCGCTTGTTTTAAAATATCTGATGTTGCAGAAAATGTTGTCAGATAGTTTCTGCTATGAAAATCGTAAAAGTCTTTAAGTGTCATAATGTGATTATATGTCTATGTCAAAAGTTTCCTTCATGACCTGTTTCATAAAATGTTCAATTTCCTCTGTTGATGGATTATGGTTGTTTTTAAAGAAATCTTCCCATTTTTGGTTGTATTCATATGACTTTTTTGAATGTGATTTTTTTTCTAACCAAATGCCATATTTAGGATCATTGATATTTATTTTTGCTTTTTCAAACTGTATATTAAATTTTTGTGGCAACATATGGTGTGCCTCCATATCCTTTGGGTCAAGTCCTGTCGCCTTTTTTAAGTTATTGCGTAGGTTCTTGGTTATATTTTGTGGTACACCTGATTTGTCAATGAATTTTCCCGCATCAACAACATCATCGATTCTGTCTGCACCCTTTGCGATGTCAACAAGGTTGTCACCGTTTCTTAATACTCTGCCTACAGCCGGCACTCCCGGAATGACAGCAGAAACAACATCTAAACCAACTCCGGCAGCATCCTTTAGCGCTTCCTTGAATTCGCCTTTTATGGTATTCTTTGCAGCGCTGTATATTCCTGATGCGACACTGTAGATGTCCCAGATGGTATCAAGAATCCTTCCATCCTGGTCCAGATGGTTCACCGGGTCGCCGGCGCAGTAGGCGTAGGGGGAGAGGTGGTAGAACTTTTCCGCCATTGGGTCAATGGAGAGGAAGCGTCCTCCTGTGTCCATGAAACGCGCCTGGGAGTCGTAAAGTTCACCGGCACTTTGCTTTGCCTGGTTCTCCTTGCCGGTGAACAGGTAGTCTGTGCCCGACGGGGTGTCCTCGGCTTTGAGCAGTCCTCCGTAGGGCGTGTAGTCGAATGTGGCGAATACATCACCGTTTGCATTGGCTACAGCTCTTGTACTGCCCAGGTGGTCGGTGATGTAGTAGTGTACCGTCCAATTGCTCCCCTCAAGGGTTGCCCTTCCGCCAGCAATGGCAAAGCTCTCGGGTGTTATTGTGCCGCCCTGCTTTTTCCATCTCAAAAATAGTGAAAGGCGAGTGGAGAATAAAACAAGTTCACTTGTTTTTTATCCCGAGCCGCATCCTATTTTCGAGGTTTACCTCAAAGAACCAGTGTAGAGAAATCCTTCTCCGGTATTGTCTACAGCTTTGAACTTGACAGCCTTGCCTTATCGCGACCCACGCGGTACAAACTTCGTCTGTACTTCGCGTGACCATTCGCTGTCAAGGCTGTCGAGTAACAAGTGACTTGGTACCATCACTTAAATAACCATAGTATGTGGTACTGCTGTTTCCGTTACTGATTGACTGTGGCAAGTTACAAAGATAGTTGCAAACGAGCAAGAAATATGAAGCTTGCTTCGATATTTATTACCGCGAGTGCAGCCT
>JAFZFM010000153.1 GCA_017555865.1 Bacteroidaceae bacterium | reverse complement strand
TGGGAGATGTAATGAAGGAATCGGCACTGCTTGCACTTGAATATATAAAGTCACATGCTGCAGAACTTGAGATTCCTTACGAGATTTTCGACAAGTGGAACATTCACCTGCATGTACCCGAGGGAGCTATTCCCAAGGATGGTCCTTCGGCCGGTATAACAATGGCTACAGCACTTGCTTCGGCGCTTACACAGCGCAAGGTAAAGGAGAACATTGCCATGACCGGAGAGATAACACTACGTGGCAAGGTTCTGCCTGTGGGAGGTATAAAGGAGAAGATACTTGCGGCAAAACGTGCCGGTATTACCGACATCATCATTTGTAAAGAGAACAAACGTAATATTGATGACATACCCGAGATGTACCTCAAAGGCCTTACATTCCATTATGTACACGACATCAAGGAGGTATTGGACATAGCATTGTTAAAGGAAAAGGTTAACAAGCCTATTAATCTAGAAGTATAAAAAAGTGAAATACCAGTTATTACATACCGATAAAGGCAGTAATGCCAGAGCAGGAATACTATCGACAGACCACGGTGACATCATGACACCTATATTCATGCCCGTGGGAACAGTGGGTTCAGTTAAAGGAGTACAGATACCACATCTTAAGGATGACATCAAGGCACAGATAATCCTTGGCAATACCTATCACCTTTATCTGCGCCCGGGACTTGATATTCTTGAGAAGGCCGGCGGCCTTCACAAGTTCAATTCTTGGGACAGACCTATACTGACCGACAGTGGTGGTTTCCAGGTTTTCTCGTTGAAAGACATACGCAAGATGAATGAAGATGGTGTCGAGTTCCGTTCGCATATTGACGGATCAAAACATTTCTTCTCGCCCGAACGTGTGATGGATATCGAGCGCAGCATTGGAGCCGATATCATAATGGCTTTTGACGAGTGTACACCCGGTACAGCCGACTACGACTATGCAAAGAAATCGATGGAACGTACACACCGTTGGCTCGACCGTTGTATAGGCCGTTTGAACGAGACATCCCCCTTGTATGGATATGAGCAGCAGCTATTCCCTATTGTACAGGGTTGTGTATATCCCGATCTGAGACGACGCTCGGCCGAATATATAGCCGAAAAGGGTGCTGCAGGAAATGCCATAGGCGGACTTGCAGTGGGCGAACCAGCCGAAAAGATGTACGAGATGATTGAAGTTGTGAACGAGATTCTCCCTACCGACAAGCCAAGATACCTTATGGGCGTAGGTACACCGGCGAACATACTCGAGGCCATTGAACGCGGAGTGGACATGTTTGACTGCGTAATGCCAACACGCAACGGACGCAATGCCATGCTCTTCACCAAGAATGGTATAATAAACATGCGCAACGAGAAATGGAAAAACGACTTTTCACCCATTGAAGAGGACGGTGCTTCATTCGTTGACACCCTTTACAGCAAGGCATACCTGCGCCATCTTTTTGTAGCACAGGAGCTGTTGGCCTTGGAGATAGCTTCAATACACAACCTTGCATTCTATGTGTGGCTTACACAAGAGGCGCGCAAGCATATATTGACCGATAACTATGCTGCATGGAAACGAACCATGCTAGAAAATGTCACACGCCGCCTGTAATGCAAAAATGACAAAAGTAACCCTTATAAACGGCAAACAGAAATAAAATAGATGTTGCAATGAAATTGCTCGACTTTTTTAAACTGAAAAGGCTTGACCTGTATATCATCAAGAAGTTCCTTGGAACGTACTTTTTCGCTCTTGCACTCATAATTGTAGTGATTATTGTTTTCGACTACAACGAGAAGATTGACAAGTTCGTCAACTCCAACGCAACCACCAGCGAAATTATGTTTGATTATTATCTGAACCTGGCACCATATTATGCCAATACGTTCAGTGCGCTGTTCGTGTTCATATCGGTAATATATTTCACCTCGAAACTTGCCGACAACTCCGAAATCATAGCAATGTTCGCCTCGGGCGTAAGCTACAGAAGGTTGATAAAGCCATATATGATTGCTGCGGGAATAATTTCCGTAATGACATACGTATTGAGTGCATACATAATACCTGTTGGAAATGAGACAAGGCTTGCCTTTGAGCAACGGCACAACAGAAAGGACAAGACAGAGTCTGCAAACAACATACAGTTGAAGATTGATGACAATACAATCGCATTCATCGAGAGATATGAGAGCCGCAACAACATGGGATGGCGTTTCATGCTCGACAAGTTCGAGGACAAGAAACTGGTATCTCACATGGAGGCTGCTACAATAAGCTACAACCCCGAGAAGCCATATACATGGACTGCACGACGCTGGCTTATTCGCGAATTGAAAGACGACAAGGAGATGTTGCGCGAGAGCCGTCGCGAGCCGTTGGATACCATACTGCCTTTCGAACCCGGCGACTTCCTTATATCGGAAGGAGAGCAGGAGACCATGACCAGTCCACAGCTGAGTACGTACATCGACAAGCAGAAAGCACGTGGCATGGCAAACATCAAGGGTTTTGAGGTAGAATACCACAAGCGCATTGCAATGTCGTTTGCAGCATTCATCCTTACCATCATTGGTGTCTCACTCTCATCAAGAAAGAAAAAGGGTGGAATGGGACTGTCGCTTGGAATTGGTCTTGGACTCAGTTTCTCATACATCCTGTTCCAGACTATTTCATCGGCTTTTGCCGAGCAAATGCCTGTTGCACTTGCAGTATGGTTGCCAAACATCCTATTTACATTCATAGCTATTTATCTATATAGAAAAGCACCTAGATAATACAATGTATTTTACAGATTTTGATTTTGAAGACGAGGTTCTTGACGCTCTCGACGCTATGCAGTTCGAAGAGTGCACTCCAATTCAGGAACAGACAATACAACCCCTACTCGATGGTCATGACCTCATTGGTGTAGCACAGACAGGAACTGGAAAGACAGCTGCATATCTGTTGCCTGTACTGAACAAACTGTGTACCGGAGCCTACCCCGAGGAAGCAATAAACTGCGTGATCATGGCACCCACACGCGAACTTGCACAGCAGATTGACCGTCAGCTCGAAGGGTTCACATATTTTATGCAGGTATCGAGCGTAGCCGTATACGGAGGAAACGACGGGCAGCGTTACGAACAGGAGTTGCGTGGCATGGCAAAGGGTGCAGATATTATTGTTGCAACACCCGGCCGCCTGATAAGCCACATAACACTTGGCAACATAGACCTGTCAAAAGTATCGTTCTTTATACTTGACGAAGCCGACCGCATGCTCGACATGGGTTTCTACAACGACATTATAACAATTGCCAAGCAATTGCCCAAAGAAAGACAGACAATGCTCTTCTCGGCAACAATGCCCGAGGAGATACGCCGATTGGCAGCCAACCTTCTTACCGACCCAGTGCAGATAACACTGGCACTTGCAAAACCTGCCGATGGCATTACACAGCAGGCATACATATGCCACGAAGGACAGAAGCCCGGTATTATAAAGGATATATTCAGGAATGAAAGTAGCGAAAGGGTTATACTGTTCACATCGCGCAAGTCAAAGGTGAAGGAGATTTCCCTGATGCTAAAGAAACAAGGACTGAATGTAGGCGAAATGCATAGTGACCTGTCGCAGAGCGAAAGGGATGAAATAATGTTCCTTTACAAGAGCCGCAAGATTGACATTATTGTAGCCACCGACATTCTTGCCCGCGGTATTGACATTGACGATATACGTATTGTTATAAATTACGACGTACCACGTGACTGTGATGATTACATACATCGTATTGGACGTACAGCAAGAGCAGGAACTAAGGGACGTGCAATAACATTCGTATCGGAAGAAGACCAACCCTATTTCAAGCGGATTGAGGATTTCATTGAGCAGGATGTCCCAAAACAGGAAATCCCAGCTGAACTTGGAGAGGCACCCGAATACAAGCCTATAAGAGAGAATAAAGGCGGTGCAAAAAGACAAGGTTCAAGAGGCAGAGGCGGCAAAGGAAAGAACGGAGCGAAACCGGGAAAACCCAAAGCACCAGCACAGCAGTCCGGTGAAGCGAAACCGCAGAAAAAGGATGGAGAAAAGAAAATATATAACAGACACCGCAGACATGGCAAAAGCAAAAACAGCAACAAGCCTGCTGCCGACAGCAATAAACAGTAAACCGATATGGCTATAATAAAAGAGGTACGCGGATATACACCCCAAATAGGCGAGAACTGCTTTATTGCCGAAACTGCTGCCATATTGGGTGAAGTGAGCATTGGAAACAACTGTTCAATATGGTACAGTGCAGTGTTGCGTGGAGATGTCAACAGCATAACAATTGGCAACAACGTAAACATACAGGACGGTGCAGTTGTACACACCCTATACCAGCGTTCAAAGACAATCATTGGCAATAATGTTACCGTCGGTCATAATGCCACTATACATGGCGCACTAATCGAGGACAACTGTCTCATTGGTATGGGAGCGACAATTCTTGACAATGCAATGATTGAAAGCGGAGCCATAGTTGCAGCCGGCGCACTTATTCCACCCGGGACACGTGTTGAAGGAGGTTATATCTATGCAGGTGTACCGGCAAAAAAGATTAAAGAGGTAACTCCTTTGCAACAGAAGGATATCATTGAACGTACAGCAAACGACTATGTAATGTATGCGTCTTGGTACAAAAATGGAACGGAAAACGAAGAACAGGAATGTGAAAACGGAAAACAAGGAACAGAAATGTAAAAACCTTAAAGTGGCACTACCTTTCAGATTTCACCTTGTATGAAGATTATTATAAACAAAATAAAATAATCCATTATGAATC
>JAFZFM010000009.1 GCA_017555865.1 Bacteroidaceae bacterium | reverse complement strand
TCGCAGTGGATGTACCTATCGTGGGCGATTGCAAAGAGGTGCTTCCTATGCTTACAGAGCTTGTAGAGGAGCGCGACCATGGCAAGTGGATTGAGAGCTTTGCCGAGCTGAATTCCATTGAGTATGAAAAGGTGGGCGAAAAGGCTCTGCACCCCGATGGCGGTCCGTTGTTGATGGGTGAGGTTGCGCGTAAGGTGAGCGAGGCTTCAAACAACAGGGCGATATTGGTGACCGATGTAGGTCAGAACCAGATGATGTCATCACGTTACTTCAAATATACTCTCCCACGCAGTATTCTTACATCGGGTGGTCTTGGTACAATGGGTTACGGTTTGCCTGCAGCGATAGGCGCAAAGATGGCTATGCCCGAACGCACCGTATGTCTGTTTACAGGTGACGGCGGTTTCCAGATGAACATCCAGGAACTCGGTACAATAATGGAGCAGGGTACAGGTGTAAAGATGATTCTGTTGAACAACAATTATCTTGGAAATGTGCGTCAGTGGCAGGAGCTCTTCTTTGACCACCGCTATTCGTGGACCCCTATGCTCAATCCCGATTATTCGATGATTGCAAACGGCTATGGTATTCCGTCGCGTCTTGTTATTGAACGCGAAGAACTCGATGAGGCTATCAGCGAGATGTTGTCAACCCCCGGTCCTTATCTTTTGCACGTGGCAATCAAGGAGGAGGCTAATGTTATGCCTATGACCCCTCCGGGTGCTACAGTAAGTGAAATGATATTTGAATAAGTTACTATGGAGAAGAAATTATATACAATCATCATATATACCGAGAATATTGCCGGTATGTTGAATCAGGTTACAGCCGAGTTTACACGCCGAATGATGAATATCGATACCATTACGGCTTCGTCATCGTCGGTTGAAGGTGTTCACCGTTATACCATCACTCTTTGGGGCGAGGAGGATTCTATCCAGAAGGTAACCAAACGAATAGAGAAAAAGGTCGATGTCCTTAAGGCCGACTATTATGTCGATAAGGAGATTTTCTTCCAGGAGGTAGCTCTCTATAAACTCTCTACTCCTCAAATTATGGAGAATCCCAGGATTTCGAAGCTTATTCGTCACAATGGTGTACACGTTATAGAGATGAATGCCAACTATACCGTAGTGGAAAAGACAGGCTCTACCGATGTTATTCTCGATTTGTACAACGAGTTTGTGGCACAGCAGTGTATGTTGCAGTTCGTAAAGTCGGGACGTGTTGCCGTTCCGCGCGATTCCATAGAGAATCTTACAGAATTGCTCTTTAATGAAGACTATAAAAGAAAACCAACAAAAGATAATAAATAATTATGGCAGAAATGAATTTTGGTGGAGTAATCGAAAAGGTGGTTACTTCACAGGAGTTTTCTCTTGAGAAGGCTCGTGAGATTTTGAAAGACGAGGTTATTGCAGTTCTTGGCTATGGTGTACAGGGCCCGGGTCAGGCTTGCAACTTGCGCGACAATGGTTTCAATGTAATCGTCGGTCAGCGCGAGGGTGCTACATACGATAAGGCTGTTGCTGACGGTTGGGTTCCTGGTGAGACTCTATTCTCTATCGAGGAGGCTGCAAAACGCGGTACTATCGTTTGTATGTTGCTTTCTGATGCTGCGCAGATTGCAGTATGGCCAAAGGTTAAGGAGTTCATCACTACAGGTAAGGCTCTTTACTTCTCACACGGCTTCGGTATCAACTGGAGCGACAGAACAGGCATCGTTCCTCCTGCAGATGTTGACGTTATCATGGTTGCTCCTAAGGGTTCAGGTACATCTTTGCGTACAATGTTCGTTGAGGGTCGTGGCTTGAACGCTTCTTACGCTATCCATCAGGATGCTACAGGCAAGGCTCTTGATCGTGTATTGGCATTCGGTATCGGTATCGGTTCTGGTTATATGTTCGAGACAACATTCCAACGTGAGGCAGTTTCTGACCTCACAGGTGAGCGCGGTTCACTCATGGGTGCTGTTCAGGGCTTGTTGCTCGCACAGTACGAGGTTCTTCGCGAGAACGGTCACACTCCTTCTGAGGCTTTTAACGAGACTGTTGAAGAACTTACACAGTCACTTATGCCTTTGTTCGCTGCAAAGGGTATGGACTGGATGTATGCAAACTGTTCTACAACAGCTCAGCGTGGTGCTCTCGATTGGATGACTCCTTTCCACGATGCTATCAAGCCTGTAATGTACAAGCTGTATGAGTCTGTAAAGTGCGGTGAGGAGGCTCAGAGATCTATCGACTCTAACTCTCAGCCCGACTATCGCGAGAAACTCAACGAGGAGTTGAAGGCTTTGCGCGAGAGCGAGATGTGGCAGGCTGGTGCAGTTGTACGTCAGTTGCGTCCCGAGAACAAGTAATCATTGCTTGAAACACCGGTAGCGTAACGGCTACCAATAACATAAATAGGGAAAATCCTTCGGTATAGTAGGGTTTTCCCCTATTTTTTATTTTCCTTTATAGATATCTTTGTACCAGTAAAGGTGTACGGATAAAATTAAATCAGAATATGAAAAGGTTGTTTTTATTTATGCTGTTGGCATATCCTCTGTTGTCGTTAGCACAGCACGATGATATATACTTTGTTCCTACAAAGGAGAAAAAAGTTGTTGTCTCTGTAGCTGAAACAGAAAACCAAGTCTTGCTTGAAGATGAATTTGAGTGGTGTGACGAAGAGGCGTATTACACCGATGATTATGGGTATGATGACGAAGATTATCGTTATTCAACGCGTATCGTGCGTTTTAGAAACAACGGATATATAGGCAGCCCTCTCTATTGGGAACTCACCTACAATTGTGGAATAAACGATTG
>JAFZFM010000152.1 GCA_017555865.1 Bacteroidaceae bacterium | reverse complement strand
CGATGATACAGTTATTCTTGAATGAACAGGAGGTTCATATACAAACGAACTCCTCAATAAAGTTGATAAAAGAAAATCCGCTTTTTACGAAAAGTAGTTCATCAACATTTACTATTAGCATACCAATGACGGTACCACAAAATGTAAAGGTTCTTGGACACTTGAACAGAATAGATCTTTCACAGTCTACTATTACTTTTACTGCAAAGCTGATTATCGACAGTAAGACTTGGATAACAGGCGAGGCTGTTATAACAGAGATTACAAAAGAACTTGTCAAGTTGCAGATTCTTGCAGGAACTTCCTTGATGAATTTTCACAACAAGACTGAAACTATATATATAGATGAATTGGATCTCGGTATTTGGCCGGTATCATACATCGGTGATTCTGTGAAATCTACTTATGGTATGTTTTATACAATTTGGGGTGAATATGTTAGGCTTAAAAAACTATATAATATAAGAACTGCGCAGGAATACTTATTCAATTCATTATTTGGCAACAATGATTGGGTCGCTTTTCCTATATACAATGAAACGTCTGAAATAATGTGTAATGATTGGATTTTTAGGCATGTTGTTGATGAGGAAGAATCTGATAGGGATAATGTTGCATTAGAACCAAGATATAGTATTAACAAGCAATATTCAGAACAAGGGTATCCGCAAGTCAGGTTTTCTATACAACCTTATTTGATAACAATGATTAAGAAGGTTTTCAGGACATTAGGATATTCGATTGATGTTTCATCGTTAGAAAATGATAAGTTGTTCTCTAAAATATTTATAGCTTGTGCTAATGAAGAGATTAATTGTAATTCCTCATTACCGCATTGGACTGTTTCTGAATTTATAGAACAACTTGAGAACTTTTACGGACTTGTTTTTACAGTTGATGAAACTGATAACAAATTGTCGCTTGCAACAAGAAGTGATTTCTGCAACTGCGGTGTATATGAAATAAATGACGTTTTAGATGAGTTTACGGTGTCTTGTGAAAAAGAAGATGCTGTGACTTTCTCCGATAAAAATATCGGTTATGAAGATGTAGACCCTTTTACAAGGATTGACATATCGATATTGCAACATGCACATCATAAATATTATAATACGCTACAGGATTTTCTTAATGACCGGGAGACATTAGGCGGGCAAGCGTATTATGATAATTTCAAAGGATATATAATACATGTAAAGGATTCTAAAGAAAGCTTTATTGTTACTGCACCGGATGCAGAGAATGCAGATTCGCCTTGGTTTAGAAGAGTAGATTTTTTCAAAAATAGAGGGGCAACAGATAGTGATGTCAATCTGAAAATAGTTCCTGTAAAATGCAATTATGAATATGAAGTAGATTCGTTTATTAATGGTAACATCTGGGATGGATATTTTAGTTATCTTGATAGTAGAAGTACTGCTATTTTTAGAGGTGGTGCGTATCGAATGGCTAAAACAGATATTCCATTAAGAGCATGGACGGAACCGATAAATACTGGAACAAATAATATTTATATTACGGATATTGTTGCTGCAATCAATGGTGAAGAGAATATAACAGAGTATGACAAAGATGATTTGATGAGAGTGGCCATCAATGCGAATGCCTACTCCAAATTAAAAGGAATGACATTGAATAAAAGTTATAGAACTATTTATCGTTTTTTTCCAAAGCCTATTACATATTCTTGGGAAAAAGAGTATGAATATGACTATGACTATCAAGACAAACAAAATACCGAAATATATGGTTTGAATCTTTGTGATGGTATACCAACAACCTCTATTGCATCAGAGGTTTTCGGTAAAGGCCCGAAGATTGAAGCATATAAGAAGTATTGTATAAGATTTATCACGGATAAAATTCTTAATCCAAACTATCGCTTTATCATACATAACCAGGTATATCTTTGCGAAAAATTAGAGTATACAACAAAGGATGATAGTATGGATAAGATTGTAACTGGATATTTCTACCGTTTAGAGGAATAGGCAAGACAATTTATTTTGCGTTGTAAGGGTGCTGGAGACGGCACCCTTTTGTTTTATGCCCGTTTCGGGTAAATTTCGAATAAACGCGGATTTTTCGGGCAAAAATCCATTCTACACATTCTACATATTCTACAATGTTAATAATAAATAAGTTAAGTTGTAGAAATAGCGCTACAATGGTTCTACAACATTCTACAAAATATACTACAACTACTATTTTTCTACAAAAAGGGTGTTTTTTCTACAATGTAGAAAATTTTGATATTTGTTAAAATATTGTATATCAGTGCTTTAATGGTGTTGTAGAACTTGTAGAAAATGTAGAAGTCTGAATATATCTGTCAATTTTGACGGATATATTGGTAAATCAGTCATTTTTGACGTATTTTTGTGTAGATTATTAAATACCTATGAGTCAATTCTGTATCTATGTCAAACTGAAGCCTTACCTTGCTGAATGGCTTGTTGATTCTCTTGGAGAACCTGTGCGTTTCCCTGATAACAGCAACGAGAATGCGGTTATCAGAACATTCATTCGCCAACTCCCACCGGGTGCGGTACCCGAAGTGAAGGAGGAGGGCGATATCGCTATTGCCATACCGGACTCAAGGGCCAAGCCTCCTATGCGCTATAACTATATGGGCGAGCGCGGAAAGAAGGCTTTGAAAGAGACTATCGAGGATCTGTTCATCCAGAACCTCTGGACTGAGATGGGCCATCTTGCGTTGGCAAGCACCGGCAAGGGTGTGAACTCGCACATCGCGGCATGGTGCGAAATGCACGGCATATCTCTTGATCACGTGGAGACTGTGAGACAAAAGTATTTCCGTCTGCGCAAGGCTTATACTGAAAACAATATCGAATTGAGAAATTTTTCGCGAGAAAAAAAATGATTATCTGTCATTTTTTCCCGACTTGCGTACTGGTGCGTACTGGTGCGTACTGGTGCGTACTGATGCGTACTGATGCGAACTAAAAAATTTATACTATGCTTCCACTTCTTAATCACATCAAAAAAGTTGAGTTCATTGAAGCTCGTTTCTTGAAGGATTGCACTGTCATCAACGGTGTCGGCTTTTTGCTCAACGGATGGCGCAACTGGCAGGAATTACCTACCGTCGGCCTGTCATCGGCAACTGTTTCTACGAAGATAGTGAATAAGAACACTATCTACACGGTAAAGCTCACAGCTACACTCAAGGAGAAGTTTGAGCCACTGAACAGACATTTGTGCTATAGACTGACGACCGTTAGCGGTGGCCAGTTCATTCTCGGAACATTTGACAAGCCTTATGTGATATCAACCGTTACGGATAATTATCCGGGAACTGTCACTGAAAAGGCTGGTACTACTCTCACTGCCGAATACTCTAATATATTCGGTTTGCTCGCCATTTTGGATTAGTTGAACGGTTTTTGGTCTTTTTAATAGAGGGAATCTATGTTTTTATTTGCGTAAAATATTATACAAATGGACTATCAACTTATTCTTGACTATGTTATCGGTTACGGAAATTGTTCCAAGTCCTATGTCCGTGACGTTCTTGCCAAACATAAAGGCAAGCCGGTCAATGTGCTTATCTCATCGTATGGCGGTTTGCTAAGCGACGGACTTGACATTATGCAACAGTTCCGCGACCATGGAGACGTGACAGTGTATATTTCGGGCTTTACAGCGTCTGCTGCAACTGTCGCAGCGATGGGTGCCAAAAAGGTCGTTATGGGTAAATACTCCCTGTTCCTTATACACAAGTGCTCGAACTACATTGATGCCTGGGGCAGTTACAATGCCGACCAACTTCAGCAACTGATTGACGAACTTATTGCCAACAAGGAGCAGAACGACAAGATCGATGTTGTTCTTGCAAATCTTTATGCCGACAAGTGCAAAAAGAGTGTAGAGGATATGAAGGCTATCCTCCAGGAGGGTAAATGGCTCAATGCTGAAGAGGCAAAGAACATCGGCTTCATCGATGAGATATCTTCTTTTGACGAGAAGATAAACCTTACAGGCGATGAGCGCCGACGTATTATGAACCTGGGCTTGCCGACTGAAGGACTCCCTGCAGAGGACAATCCTTCGTGGTTCACAGCGCTTTTTGAGAGACTCAATGCTTTCTGTAAAGCCGGCTTACCTGACAATGGCGAAAAACCAAATAATTCCACAACTATGAAGAAAAAGTTCAATTCTCTCGGCAAGGTCCTCAACAAGGAGGAATTTGCCACCGCCGATGACGGCGCAGTTACTATGACTGGTGAGGAGATGCAGGCTGTCGAGGATCACGTTGCCTCGCTCGAGAACGACATCAACGAAAGGGATACTACCATCGCGCAGCGTGATGAGCGTATCACTGAACTTGAGGCGCAGATCGAGAACCTGCAGAAACAGCCAGGTGACGATACAAAAGATGTGCTTCCTGTAGAGGATTCTCTTAAGGTGGCCGAGGAGAGTAAAAAAATGTACGACAAAATTAAAGACCTTTAACTATGGCTGAAGAAACTACAAAAGTTAAGATTACGCCAGATGAACTGGCTACATCTGCACGAAAGTATCGTAAGACACTGCTTATGATGCCTGTTCATGCAATGGGAAAGACATTGGCTCACATGACAACTCGTTACGGTATCCGTTATGCCGAAACAATTGGAGAACTTTCAGGTGACATGGAGATGGGTCCTTATTCTGAAACAAGAGTGGACAACGAAAAAGTTGAGATAAAGGGTAGAACTCTTTATACATACTTCGGTTCTGTTGTGAAAAACTTCTCTCCTAATAGTGTTGTAGGTTCTATCTATGATTCTGCGCGGACTAAAGGCGAGGCCCTTAAGCGTACAGAAATAGCACAGAGGGTTGTATCTTTCCTTGCAGCTAAAGTAGGCAAGAACCTTAATGCTGCTATCTGGAATGGAGTTCGAAATCCCGAAGGTAGTACTTCTAAAGACTTGTTCAATGGCTTTGACACTATTGCAACCAATGAGATTTCTGATGGCAATATCGCTGTTGCTAAGAAGAATCTCTATGAGTTCACAGAACCTATCACTGTAAACAATGCTGTTGAACAGCTCAAATCATTCTGTCGTGCTGCAGATTCTGTTCTCCGTGATCGTGATGAACTCAAACTTTATGTATCGCAGGACATCTACGATGCGTATGTAGACGACTACCAGGCTACGGTCGGTCCCATCGTTTATAACAAGACTTTTGACAAGTTGACTGTTGAGGGTTTTGATAATGTTGAACTTGTTGTCTTGGCCAACAAGAAAAATTCTCCTTACATCCAGTTGTCAACCAAAAATAATATGCAGGTTGGATTCAACCAGGAAGGAGAGGAGGAGCATATCGCTATTGAGAAGTACAAGAGCTTTGTGCTTACTTTCGAGGCTACAATGTTTATGGGTTGCCAGTATGAGAGTATCTCACCTGAGGTGCTGCTTGTTGGTAAACTCGCATCTTAAGAAAGGAGGTAAATATGGCTACTAAATGTAATTCTAAAATATATTCATCGCTTCGTTTCTGCGGTGGCAAGACTGTGCTTCCCGGTATCAAGAAGGCCGTTTATTTCATCTCAGCTGATGATATTGTAACGTGGCCAAAACTGCCGAACATCGAAGATGCTAAAAGTATGGCCGACATTGCTGTACTTGTGGGTGATTTCGGCCTTGCTGCAGATGCTAAATGGAAACGTATGGATGTGCTTACTACTGACTCGGACATCTCTTCTGAGTCACAGGGTGATGCTCCAACGAAGACCTTCGTCAACAAGTGTAACTTGAAACACGCTGGCCGTAACGAAGAGGCTACTGGCTTCTGTCGTATGGCTAACAGCGACAATCTTGTTTATCTTGTTGAACAGCGTGATGGCGGTTTCCGTGTTATCGGTAACGATCTGTTCGAGACCAACACCAAACCATCACAGGCCTCAGGAGCAAAAGAGACTGACACCAGTGGCACAACCATTGCTGTTGAGGTAACTGATGTTTGCCCGGCTCCTTTCTACAAAGGAAAGATTGAGACCGAGGACGGTGACATCGATGCCTCGACGGGAGAGGCTGCTGCCAAAGAGTAATTAAAAGGAAAATTGTTTGTGTGTGTGGTCGGCAGTTCTGGCAATTTATTGTTAGTCCTGCCGACCCTTTGACTTAAATATTATGGACAATAATTTTACATTCAAGATCCAGGAGTGGCTTGACACTCCAGTTAATGAGAGAAACATTCCTGCAGGTGCAGAGCTGTTGCTCAAACTCAATCGTAATCGTATTCTATACCATAACATCATGCATCGCGGAGAGCGAATGATGGGCAAGCTTGAATACGAGCTCAAGAAATATCTTCGTATGCGCATTGACAACAAGACTGTTGCCGATGTCGTGCGTCTCGAGAAGGAGGTTCTGCCAAAGGTGCAGAAATTCATTGAGGAGGAGCCTGTCAATAAGGCAGAACACGCTGGCAAGCGTGCCGATCACGATGAACTGCCGCCGGAGATTCAGGCTCTTTGGGATGGGAACTTTGAGCAGTATGCCAAGGTAAAGGCTCTTTTTGAGGAGTTGAAGGCGATGATGAATATGGAGCCTTGCGACCGCTATGAAAAATTGAAGCTCCTGGACGAGGCTGAGAGCAAATACCGCAAGAACTTAGCGGATTACGATGCTTATCTTAAGGAAAAACCTTTTCCTAAAGATGGGGATGATAAGGAAGATAACTTCCCGATGGACCCGGCAGAACTGGCCAAAGAAATCAATAACTCAAGGAAGTATATCTCAAGCAACAAGGATAAACTTGCCGCTTTGATTGAGAAGGACCAGGAAAAGGCCGAGGCACTGCGTGCCAAGATGCAGGAGCGAGTTGATACAATACAGTCTGCAGGTGTCCCTTTCTCGCCTGACCAGCAGACCGAATTGGAATCTTTGGGCATAATCTTCAAGTGATATGCCTGTAGAGTTGGTAAAGTTCGAGAATAGGCCTTTGCAGGCTTATTTCTCGAACACTACTCAACTTGCCGATGTCATCGCCTCGATTCTGGAACACATCGGCCCGGCAGAGATAGTGATTTCCACATTCTCTACCAGCGAAGAGTTCCTCAGACGGATATTCCGTTACAAACGAGACGGAAAAATAACATCGGCCACTCTCTTTTGCGATTTGAAGGCGGCAAGAAAAACAGTTCATCTTTACAAGTTCATTACGGAACTTTTTGATGCTGTATATCTTGCCGAAAATCATTCAAAGGTACTTTTGCTTTCAAATAAGAATTATAAAATATCTGTTGTTACCTCGCAGAACCAAACAAGAGGAGACCGCTTTGAGTGCGGTGTCGTTTCATCATCTGCAGAGCTGTTTGATGTACTCGCCAAAGGTTTTGCCTGTATGCAAGAAAAATCATTGCCTATCGATGGACTTCTCGGATAATATAATCAATCAAATTCAGGAACTGGCCGAAGCATTAACCCCGGTGAGTGACATTGCAGCTCTGCTCGATATCGATGAGAACGAATTGCGCGAGGAAATCAACTATGTAAATTCGCCGGTGCGCCGTGCTTACAATAAAGGTAAAGCGAAGACTGCACTGGCTTTGCGTAAGCAGGAACTTGAACTTGCGCGAGTCGGTTCGCCTCTCGCAGTCCAGCTTACGGCCACTTATATCAAGGATATGACAATCGATGAGTAATTATGCCACTGCCTGCTATCATAGATACCGCCCGTGAACATTTGTTCAGTGACGTTGCTGATATGACTTTGCACCGTCTGCCTGCTGCCACGCAGACACATATCCTGCGTCTGCGAGACCTTTATAACTACTGGCTGCAGCACCCAAAGACTGCCGACAAGGAAATTGTTCTGAAATTGCAGAACGATTACTCTCTTGCAAAGAGCCAGGCATACACAGACCTCTCTATCCTAAAGACTCTCCTGGGCGAATTGCAGAAGACAACAAAGGATTATCATCGCTTTCGCTTCAATCAGATGATTCAGGAGGCCTTTGAGGTGGCCCGAGTTCAGAAGGATGCCAAGGCTATGCAGGCTGCTGCAGCTCAGTATGCCAAGTATAACCAGCTGGACAAAGAGGATGCTCTCAACTTTGATTATGAGAAAATCATTGTGCAGACTTTCGTGCCGACAGAAGATCCTTCGGTTGCCGGATTCAAGCCTATTCCCAACATCCGTGAGAAGATACGCAGTAAGATTGACTTCTATAGTCAGGACAGTGAGTATATTGAGGAGATTGAAATTGAAGAGGCTGATTACAATCCCGATGAAATCTTTAATGTGAAAAATGGAGACTCCAAATAAAGTTTTCCTGAACGATATTCAACAGGAGGTTATGTATATCGGCGCAAAGGACACTGTCCTTTGTGCTGGTCGTGCGTTGGGTAAGGGTGTCATTCACGCAATGTATAACTTGCGTAACTTCCAAAGGATGCCCCGGTCGATTACCGGTTTCGTGGTGGCCAACTGCAAACGTGGATTGACAAATACACTTCCCTCTATGCTGGTGCACTGGGAGAACTGGGGATTCAAGCGCGATATCCATTGGGTTATCGGCAGGAAACCTCCTCGTGCGTGGAAATGGCCGGAGCCTATCTTTCGCCCGGAGAACTATGACAATGTCCTTTCGTTCTATAACGGATCTATCGGTTATCTTATCTCTCAGGACCGTTCGGGTACTTCAAACTCGCAGAGTTATGATGCTCTGGATATCGACGAGGCAAAGTTCATTGACTTTGCCCAGCTCAAGGATGAGACATTCCCTGCCAATCGAGGAAACAGGCAATACTTTGGCAAGTGCTGCTTCCATCACGGTATGCTGATAACTTCGGATATGCCGACGACAAAGAAGGGCAGTTGGTTTCTTGACTATTCGACCAAGTGCGACCAGGAACTGATTGATGTCATCAAGGGCATTGTATTTGAGATATGGAAGGTAAAGAACCGCATTGCCGAACTGCAACGCAATGGCAAGCCTGTTCCTGAATATACAAGGCAATACCTCGGCCAACTTAACCGCGACCTATGCAGGTTGCGTTCTGTTGCCGTCTACTACCGTGAGGCTTCCACAATCTATAACCTTGCTGTTCTTGGAGAGGCTTTCATCGCACAGCTCAAGAGAGATTTACCGCCTCTTACTTTCCAGACATCGGTGATGTGCAGGCGCATAGGACTGTCACGCGATGGCTTCTATAATTCTTTAACCGAGCGCAATTATTATTCTTCAACAGATTTCTCTGTGCTTGACAACCTGGAGTATCGTTTTGATGATATACAGAATGCCGGCTATGCTATCGATGCGGATGTTGATAGGTTTGCTCCTATTGCCATCGCGTTTGACTACAATGCCAATATC
This sequence comes from Bacteroidaceae bacterium, assembly GCA_017555865.1. GTDB lineage: Bacteria > Bacteroidota > Bacteroidia > Bacteroidales > Bacteroidaceae > HGM04593. The sequence goes on along the minus strand of JAFZFM010000152.1, from coordinate 1,000 downwards.
AACTGGCTCGTTGCCGGGCAAGTGAAAGATGGGAAACTGCGAATCATCAAATCTTTTTTCGTAAAGTATGAGCGTAAGCTCGTGGAACTGGTTGCTGACTTCTGCAACTACTATCGTCATCACAAACGCAAAGAGGTTATCTTCTATTACGACTCTACGGCTCTGGGCAGTAACTATGCTGTGAATGATGAGGATTTCCGTTGGGTAATTGTCAATGCTTTCAAGAAGCAGGGATGGCTGGTGCGAGATACCAACACTTACATCGGTAAGCCTATGCACCACCCAGAGAAGCAGCTGCTCATTAACCGTATGTTGTCAGGACGTGCGCGTTTGCAGATTATGTTCAACCGCGAGAACAATGAGGACCTGCTCATATCGATACAGACCGCCGGAGTCTATAATGGCCATAAGGATAAGCGCGGTGAGAAGCTTGCCGAGACCGAAGAGGATAAACTCGAGAGCAGAACCGACGGCAGTGATGCCTTTGATACATTGGCCATCGGCTGTGAACGCTTCCCAATAAGTACATACGATGTCGGCATTACCTCCGTATTCAAGTAGGTAATCGGCGAATAGGTAGGACACTCATCGAGTGTCCTTTTTTTATGCGCGCATTCGCGCTTACCGCCGTTGTCGCTCGGCATATTCCGCGAAAATTGAAATCGGTAATCGGCGGTCGGGCGGAGGGCGCTGGGGGGTATCCTGACCCTTAACCGCATAAAATGCGGCGGGGCGCTCGCGTAATTGCCCGATACTCATTCAATTACGCTCGCGAGGGGCGGAAAAAATCCAAAATTGCTGAATTTTCCCCGTTTTTTCGATAGGTAATTCTTTCTTTTTCAAGCGCCTGCAATGGGGGGCGCGCGGCGAAATTCCTTTCATTTTTGACATATTTCTTTCAGATTTGCAATATGAACAGAATTTCGCGGTTCCGTACCCTGCTTGTATTTTCTCCGTCTCTTCATCAAGTCTCAAGACCGAATACTGCACGGGTGTTCTT
>JAFZFM010000151.1 GCA_017555865.1 Bacteroidaceae bacterium | reverse complement strand
GCAAATAAAATGACTAAACATAAGTCTGTTCTAAAAATTGGTTTCATATATATTCTAATTAGATATTCACAAAGATAACGATAATATTAGCAAAAAATTGTGTAAGTAGTTTTTTTAGGATTGAGCAGTTTTCGGGTAGTATTTTGACAAAAAAATGACCGAGGGACTATCCACTCGGTCATTGTAAATCGTTGATATATAGGTTCTAAACCTTTTTCAACCCATTAATACTCCTCCTCGTCAAAGAAAAAGTCTTCCTTGCTTGGATAATCGGGCCAAATGTCCTCAATGCTTTCGTAAACATCGCCTTCGTCCTCAATTTCCTGCAGGTTCTCTATAACTTCCAATGGAGCGCCTGAGCGTACTGCATAGTCTATAAGCTCGTCTTTGGTTGCTGGCCATGGCGCGTCCTCTAATTTTGATGCTAATTCAAGTGTCCAATACATATCTAAAATGTCTAAATAGTGTTATTTTTGTTAAGTGCGTGCAAAAGTAAACTAATTTTGGTTATTTACAAGCATTTTGCCATATTTTTTCCTTTCCGTCAAGCAGTTGGCGCTGGAGCAGGAAAAGGTAGTCCGAAAGACGGTTCATATATGTGATTACACAGTTGTCTATGTTTGTTTCCTGCTGTAGTGCTACTATCTGTCTCTCGGCACGGCGGCACACTGTGCGACATACATTGGCACGTGCGGCGGCTTCGCTGCTTGCGGGCATAATAAAACAGTTGAGGGGTGGCAATGAGTTTTCTATCTTATCAATTTTATTTTCTAAGGCTTGTATATCGTCTGTACCCAATGGTGGTATAGTGCAGTTTTCTGTTGCAAGGTAGCCGCCAATGGTCATGAGCCTGTGTTCTATTTCCTCAATGGTGGCAATAGTGCTGTTGCATTCAATGGATGCGGCCAATAGTCCCAAATGTGCATTAAGCTCATCAATTGTTCCGTATGCTTCAACACGTGGGTGGTTCTTGGGTACTCGTTTGCCACCTGCAAGCGAGGTATTTCCCTGGTCGCCGCAACGTGTGTATATTTTTGCTTTTGTCATTCTGTATTATCTTTTGAGTATGTAATGCTGTTTGTAGCGCGACTTGTCGAAGAACAGAAGACCGTAGCTGTACATGTCGAATGTTATTACGGTTGCTTTGTCGGGATATATCTGCTGCCACCATTTTCTTGCAGCCTTGTTGTGGGAGATGTTCTCTACAACTATTACACTCTTGTCGTCAAGGTGTGGCAGGGCTGCATTGAATATCTCGTTATGGTTGTCGCATGGGCCTAAGTAGAGCATGCCTATGGTGCCGGCTTCGTCCAAAGTTTTCAACAGTTCACTGCTATCGGCTGTTGTGCAGTTGTTGTCTGATAGTATCTCAACTCTCTCTGGCGAGATGTTTTCTTTTGCCGTTATTGCAGTGTGTCGGACACTTGGTCGGGCTGCTGCCATGGCGCATGCTGCAGTGACTGAGTTTATGGATATGCAGTTTAGGGGCTGAAGGTAATTTGTTATACGAAACAGCTCTTTTGCAAGGTTCGGGCTAATTTCCTTAGTAGCTTTTGCAATATTGTCGAGCTGTGGATAGGAGTAATAGGATAACCGTTCCTTGAGCACTTGTGTTATGAAGAAAAAGGCTGAGGGGGATTGTATGCCAAACCCCCTGTTATGCCTTTTGCGGTTTATCCAGTCTCCGAATTTCATTTTCTATCAAATTCCGAAAGCCTCTTTCACCTTCTCTACATAGTCGAGTTTCTCCCATGTGAAGAGCTCTACTTCAACGGTCTTTGTTGCAAGATAGCGCGAGCTGAAGCTCTTTGTAATGGTCTGTGGTGTACGGCCTACATGTCCGTATGCCGCAGTCTCGCTGTAAATTGGGTTGCGCAGTTTCAGGCGCTCCTCAATTGCTTTGGGGCGCAGGTCGAACAACTGCTGAACCTTGTTGGCAATCTCACCATCGGTAAGGTTTACCTTTGATGTGCCGTATGTGTTCACGAATACACTTACAGGCTGTGCTACACCAATGGCGTATGAGAGCTGTATGAGAGCCTCATCGGCAACACCGGCAGCTACAAGGTTCTTTGCAATGTGGCGTGCTGCGTATGCTGCACTGCGGTCTACCTTGCTGGGGTCTTTGCCGCTGAATGCGCCACCACCGTGTGCGCCCTTGCCACCGTATGTGTCAACGATAATCTTGCGGCCAGTGAGTCCTGTATCACCGTGAGGGCCACCGATAACGAATTTGCCGGTTGGGTTCACGTGGTACTTGATGTCGTCGCCAAAGAGTGCAAGTACGTTCTGGGCAGTAATCTTTGCCTTTACTCGTGGCATTAGTATGTTCAGAACATCTTCCTTTATTTTTGCTATCTGTGCAGCGTCGGCAGCAAGCTGTGCCTCTTCGCCCTCCTCGGTTGGCTGAATGAAATCGTCGTGCTGTGTAGAGACAACTATCGTGTCAATGCGCACGGGCTTGTTCTCGTCGTTGTACTCAATTGTCACCTGGCTCTTTGAGTCGGGGCGCAGGTATGTCATCTCCTTACCCTCTCGACGAATCTCGGCAAGCTCGGTAAGGATAAGGTGTGAAAGATCGAGCGATACGGGCATATAGTTCTCGGTCTCGTTGGTTGCGTAACCGAACATCATTCCCTGGTCGCCGGCACCCTGCTCCATAGGGTCCTTGCGCTCTACACCGCGGTTGATGTCGGCGCTCTGCTCATGAATAGCCGAGAATATACCGCATGAATTACCGTCGAACATGTACTCGCTCTTGGTGTAACCAATCTTGTTGATTACACGGCGTGCAATGTCCTGCAGGTCAACGTATGCCGATGACTTTACCTCGCCGGCGATAATAACCTGTCCTGTTGTAACAAGTGTTTCACATGCAACTTTTGACTGTGGGTCAAATGCAAGAAGTTCATCAAGAACTGCGTCTGATATTTGATCGGCAACTTTATCGGGGTGTCCCTCTGAAACCGATTCCGAAGTGAAAAGATATCCCATAATTGTAGTTTTTGCTCACCAAAGTGAGTTGGTTAATAATTCATTGGTCTGTGCCCATGAAACCTGTAGTGGTGGGATATGAATGCCGGCGAATTGCCTTTTACAATGCTCACTGATGGAGCTTTTAGCATTTTTTACTGTGGTTGCAAGCAGTCAAATCTCTCCACATACAGCCCTTAGGGCTTGTAATCGTGTGCAAAGTTAATGTTTTTTTGTGTATTTGTTGTAATGGAGTCCGTTTTTTTACGAATTTAACTTTTATAAACCAAAGTGGGCAGCCCAAATTCGGGCTGCCCACTTTGGTCATCCTGTTTCAATTTACTTGATTATCTGTTTTTTCCCGTTTATAATATATATGCCTTTGGATGGTGTACG
>JAFZFM010000150.1 GCA_017555865.1 Bacteroidaceae bacterium | reverse complement strand
TTGTCATTGGTCAGTTACATATTCCAATGACCGGAGCGCTGAAACAGATGGCGTTCCTGCTGTTCCTTTTTGCTATAGGATATAAGGTTGGTCCGCAGTTCTTTGCAGGATTGCGCAAGGAGGGATTGCCACAGGTTTATTTTGCTGTTGCCATGTGTCTGTTCATTCTTGTATGCACATGGGGCATTGCTATGCTCATGGGCTACAACGCGGGTGAGGCAGCAGGGTTACTCTCGGGGTCGCAAACCATCAGTGCTGTCATTGGTGTTGCCGACGACACAATACGTGGGCTTGGGTTCAGTGGCGAGGAGCAGCAGAAGATGCTGGACATAATACCGGTGGCCTATGCCGTAACATATATTTTTGGTACAGCCGGTTCGGCTTGGATTCTCTCAAAGATTGGGCCGCGTATTTTTGGTGGCATGGAGAAGGTGAAAGCTGCATGCCGCGAACTGGAGAGCCGCATGGGAGGCGACGAGAACGAGAAGCCTGGCTTCGCTGCTGCAAAGCGCGAAGTAGAGTTCCGCTGTTACAGAATTGAGAACGGATGGTTCGACAATGGTCGCACTGTTGGCGAACTGGAGAGATATTTTGGCGAGCAGGGCAAGAGGCTATTTGTTGAAAGAGTGAGAAAAGGAAGCAACATAATTGACGGGATAACTCCCAAAGAGAGACTTCGCCAAGGCGACGAGGTTGTGCTTAGTGGTCGACACGAATATACCATTGGCGAGGAGAAGTGGATTGGCGAAGAGGTAATAGATGACTCGTTGCTGGATTTCCCCGTGATGACAATAAAAGTAACAGTTGCCAGAAATGGCTACAAACACACCACTCCACTTGATGGAAAGAAAGTGAGTGAACTGCGCAGACATGAGTTCATGCACGGAGTGAGCATACAGAAAATAAAGAGAAGCGGTGTGAGCATTCCTGTATTCCCCGAGACAAAGCTCAACAGTGGCGACATAATTGAGCTTGTGGGCAAGAAGGTTGATGTAATGACCGCTGCTCACGAGATAGGATACCCCGACCCGGCAACAAACGAGAGCGATGTAATATTCATATCGGCCGGCATATTCATAGGTGCGATAATAGGCACGCTCACCCTGCACATTCAAGGAGTACCCATAAGCCTCAGCACAAGCGGTGGCGCACTGATTGCCGGACTTGTATTCGGTTGGTGGCGTTCGCACCACCCTACGTTTGGTGCAATACCCGAAGCTGCATTGTGGGCATTCAACAATATGGGACTCAATATTTTTATAGCCATTATTGGCATTTCAGCAGGACCGGGATTCATTACAGGGTTCCGCGAGGCAGGTGTTTCACTGTTCATTGCCGGTATATTGGCTACCAGTATTCCACTGCTGTTTGGCATACTCATAGCCAAGCATTGGTTCAAGTTTCACCCGGCAATAGCTCTTGGCTGTTGTGCAGGGGCGCGCACCACAACAGCTGCCATTGGCGCAATACAGGAGACGCTTGGCAGCGAGACTCCGGCACTTGGCTACACAGTAACCTATGCCGTTGGAAATACGTTGCTTATCCTTTGGGGTGTATTCCTGACGCTGATGGTGGCATAGCCTCCCCTCCGCCCTACGGGCACCTCACCTCCAAAGGAGTGGCGGAGTATTGGCAAACAGGGAGCAATTCAAAGCGAAATTTTGGCAGAGAGAATTATTACATATACTAAGTTGTCATACTGAGCAATGCGAAGTATCTCTGTACTACGTAAATTCAAGATCCTTCACTGCGTTCAGGAAGACATTTCCTCAAATAAGACATATAGGAATTTACTTAACAATAACTTTTAACATTATGAGCCACTATTTGAATGACCACAGCGAAGTGAGCAATTTAGAGAAGGAGATGGAAAAAGTCAGCCCGTTTGAGCTGAAAAACAGACTGATAGAGCTGGCCGACGAGAGCATAAGGAAAGCTACACGCACCATGCTAAACGCTGGGCGCGGTAATCCCAACTGGGCTGCCACACTGCCACGCGAAGCCTTTTTCGAGCTTGGAAAATTCGGTATCGAGGAGTGCCGCCGCGACTTCTGTTGCGACGAAGGCATTGCCGGCGTTCCGCAGAAACAGGGAATAGCAGCAAGGTTCAACACATTTTTACAGGAGAACAGCCACAGCAAAGGTGTAGCATTCATTGAGAAGTGTTTCAACTACATGATAAAGGAACATGGCTGTAACCCCGACGAACTTGTACACGAATGGTGCGAAGCTGTAATAGGCAACCAATACCCGGTACCCGACCGCATTCTAAAACATACCGAGATTGCCGTGCGCGACTACATAGCACAGGAACTGTGTGCCGGCCGTCCGCCGCAGGGCGAATTCGACCTTTTTGCAACCGAAGGCGGAACAGCAGCCATGTGCTACATATTCGACAGCCTGCAGCAGAACCGTCTGCTGGAGCGCGGCGACCACATAGCGCTGATGACACCGGTATTCACACCCTATATTGAGATTCCCAAGCTCTACCGCTACAACTACAAGGTTACAGAAATCCCTGCCTCAAAAATGAGCAAGGAGGGGTTGCACCTGTGGCAATATGACGAGAAGGAGATCAACAGACTGCGCGACACCGCCTACAAGGCACTGTTCATTGTAAATCCAAGCAACCCACCAAGCTACACCCTGTCGCCCAGCAGTGTAGAACTCATTGTAGATATTGTTGAGCGTTGGAATCCCAACCTGATGATTGTTACCGATGATGTATATGCAACCTACTCGCCCGGTTTCCAGTCACTAATGGCACGCCTGCCACACAATACAATATGCGTATACTCATTTTCAAAATATTTTGGAGCAACCGGGTGGCGAACAGCCGTGATAGCAATGCACCGCGACAATATTTTCGACGCACTGCTAAAGCGCCTGCCACGCAAGCGCAAAGGCGAACTGCAGCAACGCTACAGCAGCATAAGGAGCGATGTAGGGAACATGCCGTTTGTCGACCGCCTTGTTGCCGACAGCCGACAGGTTGCACTTAACCACACCGCCGGACTTTCACTGCCGCAACAACTGCAAATGACACTCTTTGCCCTCTACTCCATTATTGACAAGCGCGAAGGCGACCATTTCAAGGATAAGATGCTCGAAATAATAAACCGCCGCTTGAAGACCCTGTGGAACAACATGGGCTTTGAACTACAACCCGACCCTTTGCGCGCAGGGTACTACTCCGAGATAGACATGCTTGTTTGGGCAAAACGCTTCTACGGCGAAGACTTTGCCGGTTGGTTGCGCCTCAACTATAGCCCGTTGGATGTAGTGTTCCGCCTGGCACGCGAAACCTCGCTTGTTGTACTGAACGGCGGCGGCTTCGACGGCCCCGAATGGAGCATTCGCGTATCGCTGGCCAACCTTAGGGAGAAAGACTACATAACCATAGGCAAGCACATAAGGGAAATACTCGACTCCTATGCCGAACGATGGAAAAGAAGCCTACCCATGGTTGAATAGGTCACATGCAAGTATCAAAAGGCCCTTTTTTAAAACATGGAACATAGATAACAATGCAATACTTAAACAATATAGAATATGAAAAAGATGAAGAAGTACCGTTGCAAGAAATGCAAGTGGATATACGACCCCGAGTTTGGCGACATAAAGGGCCATATACCGCCCAACACTGCATTTGAGGATTTACCACCAGAATGGAAATGCCCCGTGTGCAATGCCGACAAAAACCAGTTCGAACCATTTGGATAGAAACTGAACCTGCTTAATATCTTGCGTCATAGACATTGGGAGTTCATATATAAATGCAGGCTACTACCCATAATGTTTAGAAAAGAACCCTTATTTGCGCCAAAATGGCGCAAATAAGGACAAATTGTCATTCAAAACTTCAATGGCTTGAATTTTGTTGTTGTTAAAGTAAACATTAAGGAGAAACAACTATGAACTTTAACAAATTTACCATCAAAGCCCAAGAGGCTATCCAGGGGGCTGTGAACATTGCAAATGCCAATGGACAGCAAGTGATTGAACCTGCGCACATAATGGGAGGAGTTCTAAAGAGCAATGAACAGACAGTCTCCTTCCTGCTACAGAAAGCAGGAGCAAACATGCAGATAATAAATACAGAGATTGAAAAACTGATACACTCGCTACCGAAGGTGAGCGGCGGAGAGCCGTACCTGAGCCGCGAGAGCAACCAGATAATAACAAAGGCACAGGATGTTGCCGGCAGACAAGGAGATGAATTCGTGTCGGTAGAGGCATTGCTCGTAGCCATAATTGAGGTAAACAGCCCGGTGGCAACCCTTTTGAAAAGCAACGGTGTAAACAAACAGGCTATGGAAAAGGCTATAGCGTCGTTGCGACAGGGTGCAAAGGTTACATCGCAGACAGCCGAGGAGAGTTACCAGGCACTTGAGAAGTATGCCATTAACCTGAACAATGCTGCACGCAGCGGCAAGCTAGACCCTGTGATTGGCAGGGACGATGAGATACGCCGCATACTGCAGATTCTGAGCCGTCGCACCAAGAACAACCCAATTCTCATTGGTGAGCCGGGAACAGGAAAGACCGCCATTGTAGAGGGGCTTGCACACCGCATTATAAGAGGTGACGTACCCGACAACCTGCGCGACAAGCAGATATATTCGCTCGACATGGGTGCGCTTGTTGCCGGAGCAAAGTACAAGGGCGAATTCGAGGAGCGACTGAAGGCTGTCATAAACGAGGTGATAAAGGCCGAGGGTGGTATAATCCTGTTCATTGACGAGATACATACCCTTGTGGGCGCGGGTAAAGGAGAGGGCGCAATGGACGCTGCCAACATTCTGAAACCGGCACTTGCACGCGGCGAGTTACGCTCGATTGGCGCCACAACACTCGACGAGTACCAGAAATACTTTGAGAAGGACAAGGCGCTTGAGCGCCGTTTCCAGAGCGTTACCGTGTGCGAACCCGACAAGATGAGCACCATATCCATTCTGCGTGGATTGAAGGAGCGCTACGAGAGCCATCACAAGGTGCGCATTCAGGACGACGCGCTGATTGCTGCCGTAAACCTGAGCGACCGTTATATAACCGAACGCTTCCTGCCCGACAAAGCCATTGACCTTGTTGACGAGGCTGCCGCGAAACTGCGCATGGAGCGCGACTCGTTACCCGAGGAACTTGACGAAATATCGCGCCACCTGAAACAGCTTGAGATTGAGCGCGAAGCAATTAAGCGCGAAAAGGACGAGGCAAAGCTGTCGCAATTGAACCGAGAGATTGCCATGCTCAAGGAAGAAGAGAACAGCAAACGTGCAAAATGGCAGCAGGAGAAGGAGATTGCCGACCGCATACAGAGCGCAAAACACGAGATTGAGACGCTCAAATTCGAGGCCGAGAAGGCCGAGCGCGAAGGTGATTACGGCCGTGTTGCCGAGATTAGATATGGCAGGATAAAGACTCTTGAGAATGAGATAAACACTCTGCAGGAGAGCCTTCACAGCATACAGGGCAGCGATGCCATGATAAAGGAGGAGGTAACTGCCGAGGATATTGCCGACGTAGTATCGCGCTGGACCGGCATACCTGTGAGCAAAATGTTGCGCAGCGAGCGCGAGAAGCTGCTCACGCTCGAGGACGAGCTCCACAAAAGAGTCATAGGCCAGCAGGAGGCTATACAGGCTGTGAGCGATGCTGTGCGACGCAGCCGTGCTGGTTTGCAGGACCCCAAACGCCCCATTGGTTCCTTCATTTTCCTGGGAACAACAGGTGTGGGAAAGACCGAACTTGCCAAGGCACTTGCCAGCTATCTGTTCAACGACGAGGGACTGATGACAAGAATAGACATGAGCGAGTACCAGGAGAAGTTCTCGGTATCGCGCCTCATTGGAGCACCTCCGGGATATGTAGGATATGACGAGGGCGGACAGTTGACCGAGGCCGTGCGCCGCAAGCCCTACTCCGTTGTTCTGTTCGATGAAATCGAGAAGGCACACCCCGACGTGTTCAACATTCTGCTGCAGGTTCTTGACGATGGGCGCCTTACCGACAACAAGGGACGTGTTGTAAATTTCAAGAACACCATAATAATAATGACAAGCAACCTTGGAAGCAGCTACATACAGGAGCAGTTCGAGAAGATCAACAGCGGCAACCGCGAGAACATCATTGAGGAGACAAAGGAGAAGGTAATGGAGATGTTGAAAAGAAGCATACGCCCCGAATTCCTGAACCGTATTGATGAGACAATAATGTTCACTCCACTGAACGAGATGGAGATTGAGGAGATTGTGCGCCTGCAGATTGAGAGTGTCACCAAGCTGCTACAGGAGAGCGATGTAACGATGATTGTTACCGACGCTGCCATAAAGTTCATTGCAAAGGCCGGTTTCGACCCCGAGTTCGGCGCACGTCCGATAAAGAGAGCAATACAACGCTACCTGCTCAACGACCTGTCGAAACAACTGCTTGCAGGCATTGTAGACAAGGAGAAGCCCATAAAAGTTGATGCAACGGATGACATGCTTGTATTCAGCAATAAATAACATTAAACAGCCGCTCATCGAGCGGCTGTTTAATGTTATCTATCAGCGTGCTGTTATATGGAAGCACGCCTGCTTGACTTCGTATTTCACATAGCAGCGGCCTGCACGTCTAAGGTCGCGCAACACCTCGGCAAGCACACCTTTCAACTGCACCTCGCCTGCTTCGGGGCCCTCGTCGTCATGCTTCTGAAAACGGCGGTATGTAATATCGACAGTAGTTCCATAACAGTGAACAGAGCGTTCCGACGCATTTACATTCCTGCGCGACAGGCTCTTTACATCGGCACCGGTTCTCAATACCGATGTTACTATAACACTGTATGCCGGCAGATGTTTGCTTTTCAACGAATCCTGAAAATTACGTCCAATATCGTGCAGCAGATCAACAGCCTCCTTTACAAGGAATGGCGACGAGTGTACAAGTTCGTCAACCACATAGGGCTCGGTAAAGCGCATTGCTCCACCAACAAGATATAGTTTTTTGGAAGCTGTGGGAATTTCCTCACGCCCCTTCAAAGGTTTAATTCCAATCTTTGAGGCTGCAGCAAGGTGCGTATCGTTAAGGTCGTTGAATTCGCGTCTTGCATTGAAGTAGATTATTCTGTTTGGCTTTTCGGGAGCAACAAACGGCTTGTCGACTTTAACATCGGTCACAGGTCTCTCCTTTACATCGCCCCAACAGCCGACAATACAAAATAATAATATGAAAAGCGATATATATTTCATTTTTAAACTATTCTTTATGCGAATTTACAAAAAATATAAAATAATGTAAAACTATTGGGAGAAAAACATTATATTTACGGGGAATAACCTTTAACACATAATATGAAAAAAGCATTTACCCTTATCCTATGTCTGCTATGTTCAATGGTAGGCATTAATGCACAGAACTTTCCAAAGATAAGTTCCGACAGCGAGACCACATGGTATCTGATACAGTTCATGAATGGCGGCAACGCCTTCACTGCTGCGAACAACAGTTCACAAATCACAACATCGGCAGCAATTGGCAACAACGACCAATTGTGGAAAATTACAGGAAACAGCACAGACGGCTATACCTTTACCAACAAGAAAGGATATAGCTTGTATGTAGATTCCGCCGAGAAGAACCAGATGGTATACGCCTCAAACACAGCAAGTGGTGTAACAAAGTTCTTCATAAATGCAACCGGTAACAACAGTTACAGCGGTGGTTTTGAAATTCAGCCTAAGGGCAATACAAGCATTTCCATGAACCTGTGGGGCGGTCCAAACGAAAACCGCGGAGTTGGCTTGTGGGACAAGAACGACCAGAACAACCCTGTACAGTTTGTCGAGGCTACAGAACTCGAGTACCTTGGCAAGATTGCCATAATCCCCTACCCCGAGCAGATAACAATTGGAGAGGGAACCATTGACTTCACCAAGTTCAATGCCATTGCATACAAGGGCGAACAGATTAAGGAGCATATTGAGAGATTCGTAGCTCAGCTCAAGATTTCATCGGGCATAAACCTTGATGTAAAGGTAGCTGGTGAAAGTGCTGCCGAAGGCGAAATATGGTTTGGAACAGACAATGCCCTGCCTGCCGAAGGCTATACTTTGAAAACAGGCAGCAACTGCATTGAAATAAAGGCTTCGGCATTCGGCGGACAGCTCTATGCCTTGCAGACTTTGATACAGTTGCTTCCACGCGAATACTTCGCAAGTAGCATGCAGAACAATGTAGAGTGGACTATTCCCATTGTAGATATCAACGACAAGCCTTTGCTTGGCCATCGTGGATACATGCTCGACATCGCACGTCACTTCTTCAACAAGGAGGAGGTAAAGAAGGTCCTTGACATTATGGTTCTGTACAAGATGAACCGTTTCCACTGGCACCTTACCGACGACCAGGGCTGGCGTGTTGAGATTCCCGAATATCCAAAGTTGACAGAGGTTGGTGCTATACGCAAAGCATCGTTCAGCAATGCCGACGGACAGAACTTCTACGACGACACAGAGTATGGACGCGGAATGTACTACACACTCGACGACCTCAAGGAGATTGTTGACTATGCCAAGGCACGCAACATTGAGATTATCCCCGAGATTGACCTTCCCGGCCACATGGTAGCTGCAGTTGCTTCGTACCCCGAATTCAGCTGTGACCCAACAAGAGAGTACGAGGTTCGTGTTGACGGCGGTATCTCACACGATGTATTGAACATCGGTAACGAAGAGGTTATCACATTCCTCAAGTGCGTGCTCGGCCACATTGCCGAGACATTCCCATACGACTACGTACACATCGGTGGTGACGAGTGCCCCACAGAGCAGTGGGCAAAGAACCAGCAGTGTCTTGCACTTGTTCAGAAGCTTGGCCTTGCAGGCGTACACCAGTTGCAGTCATGGTTGGTTGAGGAACTTGGCATCTATCTCAAGGACAACTACAACAAAGATATCATTGTTTGGGACGAGTTGCTTGCCAACTGGAATGACAACAACAAGACAAAACCAGTCATTATGGCCTGGAATCTTGGCAACAAGGAGAAGAATGCAGCAGAAAGAGGAATGAAATCTATTATATGTCCTTACAGCCATCTCTATCTCGATTTCCAGCAGGCACAGGACAATCAACGCCCTGTAGACGAGCCATACAACGGTGGTTGGGGCGTGAACACTCTCGACGAGATATACAGCCTTAACCCACTTGGCGCACTTAGTGGCAAGGAGGAATTTGCCATTGGTGTACAGGGCAACATGTGGACCGAGACAACAAACGACATCGACGAGGTTGAGTACCAGTTGTTGCCACGTATGTTTGCGCTTGCCGAAATTGGTTGGTTGCCGAACAACAAGAAGGACTGGGCATCGTTCTACCACCGTCTGCAGAGCCATGACGAGATTCTCGACTACCTCGACTACCAGTATGCAAAATACTTCATCGAGCCAACAGAGTACACAGCCGAGGAGGCAGCTGTAATTGAGGCCGAGGATATCCTTGAAAAGAGCATACGCGGTGGTGTGGGCTACCCTGCAGCCGAGGTTTACGACGCATTGCAGGCAGCACTCGACGGTGGCGAGACAGCTGCAATACAGCAGGCTATCGCAAACTACAAGAATGCAGCTATCACACAGCCTGTAGAGGGCAAGACCTATCAGATTGTTTCGGCTTGTACATACTTCCGTCAGCAGTACGAGGGTTCAACAATGTACATGAAGAACAACGGTGTACGTTTCCACTACACCCCACAAACCGAGCCCGAGGAGTTGTGGCAGTTTGTTGCAACCGATGGTGGCTACATCATGAAGAACCTGTACAATGGCAACGTATTGCAGATGCCCGGCTACAACCAGAAAGTTTCAATGGTTGAGAATGGCGGTACAGCGGTGAGAATTGACAAGGCAACTGTTGCAACAGGCGACTTCACATATATCCCCGGTGTCGTTACAATCTCTGCAGTAAACGGTTATAGTGCATCTGTTACCGGCAGCGTAAAGCGCTTGAGCGCACAGATTAGTGGCGACGTATATGCGAAGGACGATGCAGCACTCTGCTACAACGGTACATGGAAAATTGTTGAGGTGAGCGATTTCACAGCACAGCTTGCAGGCCTTGTAAACAAGTGCGAGCTTATCATCCTCACAGCAAAGCCTGGCAAGGTAGGCCAGCCAAGCGAGGAAGCTCTCGAGTACTTGCAGAACAGCGTCATCAACCCTGCAAGCCAGGCAGTTGCCGATGGTGGTGTTAGCGAGGAGCAGTACAACGCATATGTAGCGCTCTATCACCAGTTCCAGATGATGCCACGCACATCAATGGCCGACGCTCTTGACCTTGGTGCATATTACTACATCCGCAACGGATATTTCACAGACAAATATGCTGCAATGAACCGCAGCACCAAGAAGATTGAGCCAAAGGCAAAAGGCGCAGCGGATGATTTTTTGTGGAGTTTCACAAAGAACATTGACGGTACAGTACGCATCTACAACAAGGTTAACGGCGAGGCTGCATACATCAACAGCGCAGCCGACGACCAGACCGTAATGGTGGGCAAGGAGTATGACTGGACATTGGTCGAGACAACAACAGACCAGGGCAACAAAGGTATTGGCATTGTAAGCGCAAACGGTTCATCGGCATGGTACATCAACCCAAGCGCTTGGAGCTATGTACTCACAAAGCCCTACACATGGGGCGGCAGCGTGTGGACATTGGAGAAGAGCAATGTACAGGTCGAGACCGGCATCACCGAGGTGAAAGGTGAAGGCGGAAATGAAAATGGTATCTATGATTTGCAAGGCCGTGAAGTTACTACCCCAACCAAAGGCATTTACATTGTAAATGGCAAAAAGGTTATTATAA
>JAFZFM010000149.1 GCA_017555865.1 Bacteroidaceae bacterium | reverse complement strand
GGGCCGAGAAGGGAGTATCGTTCCTGTTCACTGGCTGGATACCTATACGAGAAAACGAACCGCCAATATTCTATGGCCCGGTAAACACCAGCATTAGCCATAACGAACTCGAGGGTTGGCGACTACGTACCGGAGCCATGACATCGGCTTACCTCAACCCACACCTTTTCGGACGTTTTTTTGTAGCATACGGCCTAAAAGACCATCAATGGAAGTATATGGGGGAGATTGAATACTCTTTCAAGAAGAAAAAGGAGCACCCCAACGAGTTTCCTATACATTCTTTGCGTCTACACTACGAAAGCGACATATATCAATATGGCCAGACATACCTCCACACCAATAAGGACAATATTTTTCTTAGTCTGAAACGCAAAAGCGACAACAAGATAGGCTACGTTAAAAAGACAGAATTCACATACACCCGCGAATTCTACAACCACTTCTCGTACCAACTGACACTGAGAAATAGAATTGACATTGCAAGTCACCTGATTCCATTCGAGCGCACAGTCACCGTCAATGGCACAACAACCAGCACTTTTGTAAAGGATGTAAACCAGTCAGAGGTTGAACTCACACTACGCTATGCACCGAATGAAAAATTCACACAAACGAAATGGAACAGACACTCTCTGCTGCCAGAACACCCTGTATTCACTCTATCACACAAGGTTGGATTCAAGGGAGTGCTCGGCAGCCACTACAACTACCACCACACAGAGGCCAAATTTGAAAAGAGATTCTGGTTCTCGGCTTTCGGATATACCGAGTGTGACATAAAGGCCGGAAAGGTATGGAATAAGGTTCCGTTCCCATTGCTTATAATGCCAAATGCAAACCTATCGTATACAATACAGGATGGTTCATATTCTCTCATGAATGCTATGGAGTTCGTTAACGACGAATATGTTTCATGGGACTTGACATACTACATGAACGGACTGATATTCAATCGCTTGCCGCTAATACGCAAACTTAATTGGCGCGAAGTGATATCATTCAAAGGAATGTTTGGTCACTTGAGTGACAAGAATCGTCCAGACCCCACAAATACCGGCACACTGTTTAAGTTTCCATACGAGAACGACAGCTACCACTATTTGGGCAAAGAACCATATATGGAGTACGGTATAGGAATAGAAAATATTTTCAGAGTTCTAAGAGTCGATTATGTAAGACGTATAACCTACCGCAACTTGCCGGGAGTCGACAAATGGGGAATAAGAATAAGATTCCACATCCAATTCTGACAATTCACCAACCTGCAGCATCCCAGCCTGCAGCCTTGTACCATTCTGTATATTGGAAAGCTGTGTTCAATTCAATATTATCAAGCTGTGGCATATATATTGAAACAGCACCATAAACCTCATGTTTTACAGGTATTCTTCTGTACAGGAAAGCAGAATACCAGTAGTCGGAGGCTGTAGAATATGCAACAAGATTATCGAATTCTCTTTTCCATGCCTCATACTCATCGGGCGTACTATATTTCTTTATTATCGCATTCATGTCGAAATAGTTCGGCAATATCTGCGATGACGAACGGTTGCCACCCGGAAGATAAGAGAACACATCGGGATAGGCACGTTTTTTTGAAGTTGGAAAGTATTTGCCGATAAGGCCATAAGTAGCTGTAGCAAAATCCTGCAGGGCCGATGTCCTGACAGCAGACAACACAACTCCACTCGACTCATTGTCATACGAATCCTTATAGGCATTTATTATATCACCCGGACTTGCGTTGTTGTCAAAGATGATTGGAAGCAGAATATCATACGGTGCGCCATTGGCAGGAATCTCGGCAGGCGAAGCAATAATCCATTCGGCCGAATTCCTCAGTTCATATCCAACCTCAATGCACTGCATGAAACACGCATCGAAGATAAGATACCTCACCTTTACCGGTAAATTCTCAAGAACATTTGCAAGCCCATCCATCTCCATTACTATGGCAGAAGAGTTGCTATAAGTATTTTTTTCATTATCAAGCCCTATTGAACGCTGGATTGAGTTTTTCTTATCTCTTCGCACCCACCCGTCAGCATGAGACCACAACACAAGGTCGAGCGACCTCGTAGGAAAATTTTCAAGTATTAGTTCAAGAGTTTCGTCCAACACAGCTACATCACTTGAGCAGACATCGGTTTCATACTCCTTGACCACCTCTACCAAAATATCATCTTCACCAGACTTATACTGCAATATACGAGGGAACTCACGGTCATCCACAAATGCAAAGACTCTGCACCCCGCAGGCAAACCGGCAACACCTTTCTTTATCTCATTTTCGTCATATGCAGCATAATTTGCCAGACTATTCTCGGCCATCATATATACGACTAGAGTCTGCTCAACAGTATCACCCTTCTCATTAGGATATCGGACAGGCTCTATAACAAAATTATTATTGCTACATGATTGCAACAATAATAATATAAGGAGAAAAAGTAATGAACGCATATTAAGGCTTGGCAAAGATAAATTTATCACCCAGATAGCGAACAGTCTTACCCTCGCGTTCTGTCAAATGTTTTTTTACAGAATTAGCTTTCTTCTCAAGTTTACTACGTTTATTAGAGAAAAATATAACCGATGTGCGCCCAGGCATATCCTCTTTAAAGTTCATATAATCCTTCAACTCATATGCATACATCTGACGGTGAGGCAGAAATCCCTTAACCAACTTCACACCCTCGATTTCCTGCACCTCTGTAAAATAGACAACAGAGTCCGAGAATGCTATAGATGCTCCAAATACATAAACGACATCCTTTTTATTATCTTTTGCCTGCATAGCAGAAGAAAATAACGATATAAAAAGGAAAAACAGTATAAATATCTTCTTCATTATTCTTAATTGGTTGATTAATTCTGCAAAATTAAGAAAATATCAATATTTAAGAAACCATATCACAACTTTTAACAATGTAATAAGCTAAAAAGCAATACACCTGCACATCTATCGCAAATTTACAGAATGGCAGCTTTGGCAATTAACATTGCAAACAGAAATAAAAACAAAGAAGGCGCGTGAGAACTCACACACCTTCTTTCAATCCATTCTTTTTGTTTATCCAAGGTAAGATTTAAGCAACTTGTTTCGCTGGTTCGATTTCAATCGGCGAATAGCTTTCTCTTTTATCTGGCGAACACGCTCACGTGTAAGGCCAAAACGATCACCAATCTCCTCAAGAGTCATCTCCTGCATACCAATACCAAAAAACATTTGAATAATCTCCTTCTCTCTATCTGTCAAAGTAGACAAAGCACGGTCTATTTCACGAGACAGAGACTCGTTTACAAGCAGATTGTCTGCCATTGGAGAATCATCGTTCACAAGAACGTCAAGCAAACTGTTATCCTCTCCATCAACAAATGGAGCATCTACCGAAATGTGTCTGCCGGACACCTTAAGCGAATCAACAACCTTGTCAACCGGCAAGTCCAATTGGTCGGCAAGCTCTTCGGCCGATGGACGACGCTCATTCTCTTGCTCAAATTTTGAAAAAGCCTTGCTGATCTTGTTCAATGAACCAACCTGATTCAGTGGCAAACGCACAATTCTGGCCTGCTCGGCCAATGCCTGAAGAATAGACTGTCTAATCCACCATACAGCATAACTGATAAATTTAAAACCACGTGTTTCATCAAACTTCTCGGCAGCTTTGATAAGTCCCAAATTACCCTCATTTATGAGGTCTGGGAGACTCAAACCTTGATTTTGATACTGCTTCGCAACAGAAACCACAAAACGTAAATTAGCTCTTGTCAATTTCTCAAGCGCTCGTCTGTCACCTTTTCTAATTTTTTGGGCAAGCTCTACCTCTTCTTCAACGGTAATGAGTTCTTCGCGTCCAATCTCCTGTAAGTACTTGTCGAGCGATGCACTTTCACGGTTTGTGATACTTTTTGTAATTTTTAATTGTCTCATTGTTTTCTATAGATACAACTTCAATTTGCGAATATAAAACTTATTATTTACTAATACAAATTTTCAGTACAAAATGTTGCATTTTTTTCAAAACCGGCTTTTACACTATTCATTATACAAGACATTTGTTCTTCGGTACTTTTATAGCTACCACTGTAGCGCGCCTAAAAAATAAAACAAAAAGCAGCCGGCGAAAAGTACCTACAATAACTTGAGAAAAAAATTAAAGCAGCAAAAACATCTCGAGCCATTGCAGACAAATGAATTCAAAGAACAGCATAAAAGCCGGTATAACCACAAAGAGTTTATACATTAACATAGAGTATAAAAACTGTAAAATACAACATTTATACTTGTTAATATATGTTAAAAAGACAAATACAAGTTAATAAAATGAGGGATACACAAAACAATGCGCACCCCTCAGATGTTATAAACAATTTATAAATTGATTTATTTCAAATATTTATGCCATCAACTATATAAATGCTTTTATAACCCACCCTTTACATTTACAGTATATTAGCGGGTAAATCTCTCTGGTTTTACATAAGTACCCTGTTCAATAAACAGTCCCTCGACTTCGATATCGCCAAACATATACTTGGCAGGAATCACAATCTCATCGTTCTCATCAAACTCCTGACGTTCAAAGAAGACCTTCTGCCACTGCACATTGTCACGCACGATGCTATCACCCTGAAGATTGTAACCATACTTCACTATAACACCACTGTACTCAAAACCGTTCTCGGGATTCATTCTGATTCTGAAATCCTCACCGAATGGAGCCTTGTAAGTAACAAGTCTTTCACCATCTACAGCAGAGAGGACCTCTCCATTACGGTTTGCATCGTTTACATTGCAGTAATTGCCATGAACATTAAGCATAACATCAACAATACCGCCACCATTGCCTAGTATAGAATTTGTCTGCCCAACACTGCCGGCAGGATCTATTGAGTTCCAATCCACCTTATAGCGCATGCGATAAACACCATCGGGCAAATCTGCAGGCACCTTGAACGAAGGCATGGTAAGAGTATTACGTGATTGGCCGGTCAGAGATGAGCCTTCACTGTTTACTCCATTGTCATTGCTGCTGCCGCCATAGAAAGAGAATGACACAAGATCACTACCCTTTGCTATACTCAAATTATCATTCACCAATGCCCCAAACTTACCATCGTTACCAAAGTCGACATACGCGTATGCATGCATCCAGCTACCACCATATTCAACAGAAGGGGTCACTGTTTCACCGGGTTTGACATGCAACAGTTTGTCTACCATACTGACATATACTGTTTTTGGCGATGAAGGGACTGCGATTGACTGCACATCACCATTTGCTGTTGCAAGTTTCACAACATCCAAATGACGATCGTTACGTGTGTAAAGTTGGTTGGCCCCCATAGATGTCTGATAATAACCATATACAAGTTCCGATACCGGATTATCGTTTACTTTAATGTCGTCGATATAGCATATTGCATCCTCGGTATAATTATGTGGAGACTCACAATCGGGTACAACAACAAGACTATATATCTCAATTCCGCCATTACCTTTTATAGGCAACACGACATCATGCCATTTGCCTGCACCAACATCCATTGTAGACATTGCCCAGAACTGTTCAGCCTCGGGCGACTGCTCAAGACGCTCTGTACGCTTACCCAAACCAACAACCATAACTCTGCCGCTATATGGACGGTACACCTTCACATGAAGATACTTTGTTGCAGGAGTAAGTTCAAAAGTCTCGTTCAAATCAACTCTTACTCCAAATGTATTACTGCCGAAACGCGAACGCTGTATAGCCAGAATCTTCGAAGAGGGGTTGGGAGCAACACCCAACTGTTCATCTACATCGGCAAGGAAGTTATCCACCACTGCATAATTACCCTTTAGAGCACCAGTGCGGAAAGGAGAGGATTCCCAAGTATCATAGACACCTATTGACTTATAGTCCGGTGTATCAAATGTAATCTCTGTCTGCGCCGAGACAAACAATGGTAATGCCATGGCAGCAAGCGCAAATATATTTTTCATATTCATATCCTAAACATTTTTATATTAATAAACGCCTACCTTACTTATCAACGGACAAGCTTTTGAGTCTTCAATCACTATACGTACTCCCTTCACATTGTACCCGTTGCCATAACTGTTCGATGTACTGCTGTTGAGAGGCACAATACGCTTATAACCGACTGTTGTTGTCTCTACGCCGGCTGCCGCACGTGTCCATGTATTGCCATCAGCTGTTGTCTCGATATGGAATTTCTTCACACGCTGTCCTTTGGCAATATACTCCATGAGTTCTACATAACGGATTGTCTTCACCTCATTCCACATAAGCGTAATGGTAGCCGCTGTTGTCCCGTCATTTACAGCCCAATAGGTATCCTTATCACCATCAATCATGTTTACTGCATTGTAATTGCGGTTTACACCACTTGTACGGGTTTCGCTTACCTCAACAGTTGCACTTGGTGCAAAATCTTTTGTCAGTCGTGCTTTAACCAAATCACCCATTCCTGTAAGTGCGTCTACAGAAGCCTGGGGAAGAACGCCGGCCTTGTCGGGAGGTATATTAAGGATAAGTGTTGCATTGCGACCAACTGTCTCGAGATACATTTGGAAAAGACGCTCCGAAGACAATGGAGCCTCACCGTCATGATAGAACCATCCACGATTTGTAGCCTTGGCATCACTTTCTCCAGGCAACCAGAACCAACCGTTTTCGGTTCCATACATACCGTTACCCTCGGGAGAATAATCACGGTTCTCGGGCGACCAGTTTGTCTGTCCTGCCCATCCAGCCTCGTTACCAATCCAACGAGACTCGCCACCTACGCCCCACATAACGCAATCGGGGCACACCTTGTGGATACTGTCACGAAGATTAGGAACATCATAATATGTAGCACGGTCCACATTGACAGTTGTATTTCGTCCACCATAATAACCGCTACCGCCGTTAGCACCATCGAACCACATTTCAAACTGGTCTGTACCATACTCGGCCAGCTCAGCGCACTGTTTCAGGAATACATCCTTAACATATTTGTCGGTACCATAGTGTACACTGTTTCTGTCCCATGGAGATACATAGAAACCATATTTCATACCCAAATCTTTAGCTGCTGCAGCAAAATCACGTGGAATATTGGTATTACGACCATATTCATTACCCGAATTGGTCACATTATGTTCCGTTGTCTCTGTGGGCCACTGGCAGAAACCATCGTGGTGCTTCACTACAGCTATACCACCGCGCATACCTGCAGCCTTGGCTACCTCGAGCCACTGGCGTGGGTTAGGTGCTGCGGTTGGAGCAAAACGCTTTGGATCCTCATCCCCATTACCCCACTCAAGACCTGTATATGTATTCATTCCATAGTGAAAGAATGCATAGAACTCTGTCTCTTGCCATTTTAACTGACGTGGGTGCGGTACAGGATGTACAGCAACCGGTTCATTGTCGGGATTGGGCAGAACCTCATCCTCCAGCTGCAACTGTGCAGTTGAAACAAAAGGAGTCATAATTCCCAACATAAACAAAGAAGTAAAAATCTTTTTCATTATGTTTTGGTTTAGGTTAGTATTTATATTGTTTTCATTCTAAAAATATGCATAATTGCCAAACATTCGAACAAACAGCCCGCTACAAAATGCAAAATAAGCATATATGCATGAAACACAGAATCATTTATTGAATCCAAACAGCCTTGACACGACATTCGACAAGCCACATAGATTCATATGATTGTACACTCATTTTGCCAGCAATGTTGCCATCTGTGCCAGAACACTGCAATATACCAGAGCCGATTCTTTACGCAACAGGACACCGTTTTCGCAATGCAGTTCACCGCAAACAGGCAGACACAGCGACAGAGAAGGGATACCGTTTTCGGCATATTCCCAGGATTCATCGGGTTCTGCATTATGCATGAACGCAAACCTGCCACCATAACATTCCAGCAAAGAGACCAGATTATAGGCTGTCACAATATCAATTCCGGCATCGTTCTCTATGGTAAACAGCGCACAGCTGTCCCAACCCACAT
The DNA here is from genome assembly GCA_017555865.1 of Bacteroidaceae bacterium. GTDB lineage: Bacteria > Bacteroidota > Bacteroidia > Bacteroidales > Bacteroidaceae > HGM04593. Next base: position 1,170 of record JAFZFM010000149.1, on the reverse strand, counting down.
TGGTCACATCCTGCACAATGGCATAAGCAGGAAAACAATTCATTCCGGCAACAGCCTCGAGTACCTGCAATGCACCACGTGAATCCTTTTCTTCATTCCCGGTAAAGACAACAATTACATTATCGGGCAACGTATCGTTAATCATATTCCACAACACAGCTGCATTTCCGAAGCTGTTATCAAATGTTCCACGCACACATTCACCCTCGTCGGTACAGAAACATTTTTCGTAAACACAGTCCACATGCGAAGATATCAGAATCACTTTATCACCATCGCCAATCTCCTTTTTGGCAAAGAGCAAGGCCAGCGGCCTGCGAGCAATAAGTCTGTAGGGAGTAGCCGCTAGCAACTGTTCTATTACAACAAGCCTGTCTGTAACGGTAAAAAACTCCCCATTATCCTTACAATCAACAGTAACCGCTTTCAGCAGTTCCATAAAGTCACAAACAGCATTCATTCTACTCGGGATATTCTATTCTAAGATCGTTACGGCTCGATATCACAAGTTTCTCATATCTCTCGATAAGACGCGGCAAACGCGAGAGTCTCATCGATAGGCGAACCATACAGTCATTGTCAAAAACCTGTTCCACCACCTTTGGTTCATCCTCTTTCACAACACGCAGCACGTCATTGAGGAGCGGATAAGAGAATTTCAATACAATCTCTCCATTAATTGTCTTTTCTATGTGCTCTACAGCCTCAAGCGCCTCGGCTGCAGCGGCACGATATGCCACTATGAGACCACTTGTACCAAGCTTTACGCCGCCAAAATAACGAACTACTATAACAAGCACATTGGTCAGTTCCTTGCTATGTATCTGACCAAGTATCGGCTTTCCCGCAGTTCCGGAAGGTTCACCATTATCATTGGAACGTTCCTGATCGCCACGTTCGCCCAAACGGTAAGCATAACATACATGACGGGCATCGTAGTATTTCTTCTGATACGCTTCTATATGCTCCTTGACCTGATCTATGGTAGTTACAGGTATTGCAAAAGCAAGGAATTTACTCCGTTTCTCGGTATATATAGCCTCACCCTGCTGTTCAATTGTCTTATATATATCGTTCTCAAGCATATCAGATAGAATTTTTAAAATCTCTCATACATTCAACCAGCGCCCTTACACCATCCAATGGCATTGCATTGTAGCACGAAGCACG
>JAFZFM010000148.1 GCA_017555865.1 Bacteroidaceae bacterium | reverse complement strand
GCAAACGCAAATTCCCGTTGTTGCATTTTATAGGAAGGATAAAAGGGTAAAAGCCATATATCTCAAGTGGGGTTCTATAGTCATTGGCAGATTATAGCACCCCACTTGCAGCGACAGGATAAAAGTTTCTTTGTGGGAACTTCTCAGCTCCGATATACAGCGTATCAAACGCATCGGTGCCGTCGGTGCGGTGTTCAAGCAGGTTCTCTTCCGACTCTTCCAGCTTCTCACCGCCTTTAACAACACTCGCTGAACGTGACCCGCACGGTACGACTACGCCGTGCTACGTGCGACCTTTCACTGCTCGTATTGTTGAAAATTAGAGTTACAACAGTATCAGTAATCTTTGTCCTTGCGGAAACCGTTGCGACCACGCACAACCCCGGCAGTCTGAAATGTTTGCAAAGTACCAATATAAATAACCCGGCAATAATATAGTATCGGAATTCCAAGTTCAATTATTGCTTTTGAGGAGATGACTTAATATATTATTGAAGTCATGAATCTCAATACGTTGAACATAATAATCCATAAAACAAAAGATAAGACAAGGAGATTTTTTTAGCAATAACGAGTGCTGCCCGTGGGCAGCACTCGTTATTGTTAGTCATATAGTTTGAAACTCTCAACCAATCCTTACACAGACTTTATCTCCGGGCAACAACTCTTCATTGATGTAGTCTGTAGGTATCTCTTTGGGATTTGTAACAATAGTACCTGCAATTATTGTGGTCTTGCCATTATGCATTGTCACTGTGATAAGCGAAGCACTGCCATCGCCATTGGCAAATGGCACATGCGTAGTCCGTTCGTTTATCGTTACTACAAAGTTAGAAGGTGCGCTATCCGTTTCTTCAGAAGCCGGCAGATGTGATATAGAGAAACTATCCACTGTATGGATGTCGACATTTATCGTATCGCCCACACGGCCAGGTATATCACACAGCCTCTTATCTTTTGTTAGAAGATTGAGCTCAGTACCTTTCCAATTGTTGCAAATAGAAACAACACCGACGGCTCCTTCCTGTATATGAAAAAAGTCTTCCATGTAATGATTTATAGGTGGCATGGAATATTGTTGTACATTAGTCTACTCCTCCACACGCGCCAGTTTCACGGTGAAGTGACGCATGAGTTCTGTTTCCCAAACTATCTTCACACCATGCTTGATACTGTCGCGACGATCGTATACATTTTTCAGCGCAACAGCAATAACATCCATGTGGTTGTTGGTATACACACGGCGTGCAATGCAGAGACGCAACAGGTCGAGACCACCAAATCGGTTCTCACGGGTAACAGGGTCGCGGTCGGCAAGAATATAACCTATCTCACAGCCGCGGATACCGGCTTCAAGATACAGTTCTATTGCCAAGGTCTGTGCAGGGAACTCCTCCTTTGGTACATGTGACAACACGCGGTCGGCATCGATGAAAAGTGCGTGTCCGCCTACCGGGCGTTGGTATGGAATTCCGAATTCATCCAGACGGGCAGCAAGATACTGCACCTGACGGATGCGAGTTTCAATATTGTCGAGTTCGGTATTCTCTTCCAAACCAACTGCAAGAGCTGCCATGTCGCGACCATTCATACCGCCATAGGTGAGATACCCCTCGAAAGGAATGCAATATTTCTTTGCACCCTCGTACCAATCATTGTGTCGGGTAGCAATGAAACCACCCATATTCACAAGACCATCCTTTTTTGAGGACATTGTCATACCGTCGGCCAACGAGAACATCTCTTTTACAATCTCCTTGATGCTTTTGTCGGCATATCCCTCTTCGCGTGTCCTTATGAAATATGCATTCTCGACAAAGCGTGCCGAATCATAGATTACACGTTTGCCATATTTGTCGGCCAAAGCACGTACCTCGCGCAGATTCTGCATTGAAACAGGTTGTCCACCGGCGGTGTTATTGGTAATGGTGACAATGATAAAAGGTATCTTGTCGCCAAACTCCTGCAATGCCATCTCAAGTTTCTTGGGGTCAACATTCCCCTTGAAAGGAAGTTCAAGCTGCGTATTCTTAGCCTCGTCAATGGTACAATCCAAAGCAACAGCCTTACGGCTTTCTATATGTCCCTTTGTGGTATCGAAATGCGAGTTTCCGGGAACAACAGCACCTGCTGTGACCAGATAGCTGAACAGTACATTCTCGGCAGCACGTCCCTGATGGGTAGGGATTACATAACAAAAGCCTGTAAGCCGTTCGATGGTATCCTTGAGTTGGAAGAATGATGATGAGCCGGCATAGCTCTCATCACCCATCATCATGGCAGCCCATTGACGATCACTCATTGCTCCTGTACCGGAGTCGGTGAGGCAATCAATGTACACTTGTTCCGATTTCAGTTGGAACAGATTATAGTCGGCCTCCTTCATCCACCGTTCACGTTCTTCACGGGAACTTTTGCGTATGGGTTCGACCATCTTTATTTTCCAGGATTCAGCAAAAGGCAATTCCATAAAAATAGATTTTATAGGTTAGTGTTTTCAATAATATGCAGTAACGTTATAATGCCAACGGTTCAAAAGGCATTCCCCAGGCCTCGGCAACCTCTTTATATACAATCTTACCCTCGACAACATTCAGGCCCTTACGGAGTTCCTCGTTATCGGTACAAGCCTTGCGCCAACCCTTATCGGCAAGTTGCAGAGCATAGGGCAAGGTTGCATTTGTAAGTGCAAGAGTTGATGTATAAGGTACTGCACCGGGAATATTGGCTACGCAATAGTGCAGAATACCATCGACATAATATGTAGGTTCCTCATGGGTTGTAGGGTGTGAGGTCTCAAAACAGCCACCCTGGTCTATAGCCACGTCAACGAGCACTGAAGCGGGTTGCATTAGTGCCAACATATCACGTGTCACCAGTTTGGGAGCCTTTGCACCCGGAATAAGCACCGAACCGACAACCAGATCGGCAGTTTTCAGTTCCTCGCGTATATTGTACTCCGATGACATGAGTGTCTTTACGTTGCGAGGCATAACATCGGTAAGATATGTAAGACGCGGTATTGAGATATCGCATATTGTAACATCGGCACCCATACCGGCAGCTGTACGTGCAGCCGCTGTACCCACAACACCTGCGCCAATCACAAACACTTTGGCAGGTTTTACACCAGGTACACCACCCATCAGTTTACCTTTTCCTCCGCGCGGACGCTCAAGGAAATAGCAACCCTCCTGTACTGCCATGCGGCCGGCCACCTCGGACATCGGGACAAGCAACGGCAATGAACGGTCCTTGCGTTCTACAGTTTCATATGCACAGCACACCGCCCCACTCTCGACCATTGCCTTTGTAAGCGGCTCGCTCGAAGCAAAATGGAAATAGGTGAACACCAGCTGTCCCTTGCGCACCAAGTTATACTCACTGCTGATTGGTTCTTTCACCTTCACTATCATATCGGCAATGGCATATACATCCTCTATTGTAGGAAGTATCTTTGCTCCTGCCGCGGTATACGCGTCATCGCTGAATCCACTGTTAATGCCGGCCGTAGCCTGCACATAGACAACATGGCCATGCTTGACCATCTCCTGAACTCCTGAGGGTGTCATTCCAACACGGTTCTCATTGTTCTTAATCTCTTTAGGAACACCGATAATCATAGTCGTAAAGTTTAAAGGTTTAACATTTACAGCAGTGAAAGTACATATTAAACAATTAAAAACAAATATTTGAGTATTAAATTTTCATAACGGGTGGAATTTGAATCGTTATGCTTATATGATGTAAACAAAAAAGGGTGACCGCCGTGGTCACCCTTTCTCACTTATCTCTTCTTATAGAATATCTTCACCGGGCGGTAACAGAAATTCTCATGTTTTTCGAGAACCTCTCCTGTATCGGTATTGAAGACCCATACACTTCCGTTTAGTCCAGGTTTTGATGGCTCGTAGAAAGCTACGTAGGTCTTTTTATGGTCATCGCTTATCTCAAACGAGGTAATAACGGCCTCGGGACTACCGACAACAAGAAGGTTGGGAGCATTCAACAGATCGTTGAAACCGGTTGTATTGGATGCATAGTTCCATTTGCGCACCCTGTTACCTGTTGCAAACAACAATGTATAATATGTCTCATTGGCAACACATGGGGTTGTTGTTGTCAAAGGAGAGTTCATAAGTGTTCCGGTCTTTGTATTTGCTGTGTAGAATGTAGGCTGATTGTTGACAAAGTCGTAGCCCCAGAAATCGGTATACAGCACCTCGCTGCGAGCTCCCACACCGGGTGTTCCGGCAAGTTTGGTAATTGCAAGGAACTTGTTGTGACCACCGGCAGTACTCTTTTGCTCTGTTGTCATGTTTACCTTGACCATTGTAACAAGGTCGCGGTTGGCAAAGTGATTCTTTGATGCAAAAGAGGGATGGTCAAGCATAAGGTGGATGGTATCACTGCAATAGTATGGGCCATAGCCATTGTATATAAGACTCATACCTTTGTTCTCATTATCCCAAAGCAGGATATCGTAGCTACCGGTGCCGTGTGCCACAATACAGTTCTGCTCATATGTATATTTGAGCCTTCGGGGTTTTGCAACAGCAAGCTCTGTTGTCGAGAAATCGTATACCTTACCGTTCTCACAAAGTATCGGATATGTTGTACCCGATGAAGCTACCTGTGGGATTCCCAGCTTTGTTGGTTTGAAATCATCGTACTCGGGAACTGTGAACATATTCTCTACCTCCATTGTCTTTTCGTTAAGATAATAGATTGTAGGCAGGTCGCTGCGCTCTCCACCACCCTGGCAGGCAATGATAAGACTGCCGCTGCTCTGTACAATATCGGCTGCACCCGCAGCAAACTGTATGTCGGGGTTATTGAGTGTAAAACAGTCGCCGGCGGCAAATGAAGGCACATCACCCTCCTGCATTGCATCCTGCATGAACGAGAGCATTGATTTTCCTTCATTGTCACAGCTCAGCACTGTGATACCGTATTCATAGGCCGAATTGACATAGAGTGTAAATGGGAAGAAGCTCTTGCCATCCTCGTTCTCTACAATAAGACGGCAATTGAACTTACCAAGTTCCTTACCCACATAACGGAAAACCTCGTCGTGTGAATATGCCTCAAGATCTATTTCCCATGTATAGCTTAGAGGTTTCTGCTTGTTTGCCTGTGAAACAACCGGTTCAATCACCAGTTCGTCGAACTTATATATATTGTACACCGAATCTATTCCCTGCTCTATTGTTATAGTTGACAAAGGACGTGTACCGTTGGTTGTCTCATCCTCGAAACATGCCACACACAGTGGAAGAACCGCCAATACAAATAACCATTTTAATATCTTCATAGTTTACGCTGTTTCTTTTTTAGTATTGTTTTAACATGTTATCCAGCAACCGAATAGGGGTCGGGAAAATCGAAAGGAAAATCGGGGTACTCCGACAGGATATACTCTTTGTTGGCAGGATCGCCAAAGAACTTGTACATAGGGTCGTATATATACTTGATGAATATTGTACGATACTGGTAAGGGTCGCCAAGCTCAATATGCTCAAGATTCTCACCGTAGAGAACAACCATCTTCTTGTAAGTCTCGGGCTGTATATCCTTGACTGCGTGGAAATACTCAACCATCTTTATGAATTTGTAGGGATGCCACTCGCCAAGGTATTTCTTTTGCCACACCTTCTCGCCATGGGCATTATACCACTCGGGCTGCTCGATGGCATTGCTGAAACGGAACACACGTACCTGATGGAGTGAATCAAGTGTCGGCTCGAAACAGTCGTTCTTTACAAGCTGCAGACATAGCTTATACTGAGTGTAGCCTGTGGCGTATGTACCCTCGAGTCTGTCACGGAATATAGTTACGGGGATATAGCCCTCAATTGAGTCGGGCATTATTACAGCCTCATCAATCTGGTAGTGAACCCCCTCGACAGCAGTTGTAGAATCGGGACGCACGACATAGCCTATACTGCGTTTTTCAGAGCTTACAGTTCCCATTATCTTTACCGGGATATTGAAAGTGTGGGTCTTGACCTCAATGGGGGTTACACTGAACGCATAATTGAGAGTATCCTTTGTAAAGTATATACCTGAGTGTGAGAGATCAAACTTCATGTAATCCTCGTCGTCGCAGGCAGTAAAGAGCGACACTGCAGGCAAAACCATAGCCCACAGGGCATATTTGATATATTTCTTCATTTTCATAGTTCTTCTTTATTACATCAGTTACGGTTCTCGTACTCGATATCGGGAATAGGTACAATGTATATACCATCGGCGGGCTGGTATGTTGTCTTGCCGTCGTTAGCCAGGATAGAGAGATTCTGGCGTTTGAAGTTGAAATATGTCTGTCCCTCTCCTATAAACTCCTTGTAACGCTCGTCATTGATGAGTTCTACCGTAAGAGTCTTGTTGTCCAAAACGTCAAGACCTCGGTGAGCACGCACTGTGTTGTAAAGCGCAAGCGCAGTATCATAGTCGCTCTCAAGAAGAGCCTCGGCTGCAATGTAGTACATCTCGGGCAGACGTATCATGTTGACACCAAGGATGAGGTTTGCAGGACGGGTCGATGTATTGTTATTCATCTCATACACATCGGTAAGCTTGCACAGACGGTATCTCATGCCATCGCCTACACCGGCCTCGGAGAAGTATGCCATTGTACGGTAATCAAGACCCGAAGCGTCCTTTTCGTACAGTTGCATAAAATCGCTTCTCAGGTCGAGCGAATAGTACGATGTTGTCTGCTGCAACTTCGCGTTCACACTTGTATAGAAACCGGGATAATATATTCCAAAGATAGCCTCCTTGGCCGAGAGTACACCAGCAACGTCGTTGATTACCTCTGTTTTTTCCTTCAATGTATACTTGCCGCCGTTTATTACAGCAAGAGCATACTCTGCAGCCTTTTCATTGTTACCCATTGTAAGGTAGACACGTGCAAGGGTTGCCTGCACGGCCTGTAGATTGAAATGGATCTGACGGTCGAGCATGTAGTTGCCGGCATTCTCATACTGCGCCTCATCGGCAAGCAGCAGTTCAGCGTCGTGCAGGTCGGCAAGGATATGCTCATAATTCTTCTCGAGGCTCTCGAAATCCGGGGTCTTGAGTGAGAAGTCTGTAGCATATGGAATACCGTCGGCAGCAGGGTTCACTGTATACTGCTCGGCAAACAGGCGTACAAGGTCAAAGTGCATGAATGCACGAAGACCAAGAGCCTCGCCACGATAGATGGTATAGGGATACTCCTTTGCGCCGGCAACAAGCGGAGCGTCGAGTACGCTGTTGACATTGGAGATATTCTTGTACATGTTTACCCACACTGTCTCGAAAACCGATTTTACCGACGAATGTGTCCAGTCGTACTTACTCATTGCGGTTACACCGGTATTACCGTTACACCACATTGTCTGCGACAGGATCTCGAGTGTAGAGAAATGGAGTTCCTGACCATAAAGCGACTGCTGGCGCAACTGCGAATAGACGCCATACATTGCGTCCTCAATTCCCTCGGCTGTAGATAGCATTGGGTCGCGCTTTACCTGCCCGTCGGGGGTAATATCCAGGAAGTCGTCGCATGATGTCATTGCAAATGTCAATGCACACATGCATAATGTCATATATTTAATCATCTTCATTGCATTCGTTTTTACAGGGTTACATTAAGATAGAACTCAAAGCCTTGGCTATAGAGGTAATCAGTACCACGCTCAATTTTCACTGTAGAGAGGCGCAGGATATCGGTAAAGTTTACACCTACACGCATATTGCGCAGTTTGTAGCGGTTACAGAAATTCTCGTCGAACTCATAACCAATGTTAAGTGAACCAAGAGAGAGGGTGTGTTCCTCTTCGGCAAAACGGTCGGTCTGCTCGGGGCGCGATGTATCGGCAATATTCTTGTACAGAGCATGGTCACCGGGTTGCTTCCAACGGTCGTCGAACACACGCTGATCGGCATTGTATTTTGGATCGGCACCCTCGACCTTTGAAGCTCGTGTGGTGTTGTACACCCATGCGCCAAGACGGAAGTTGAAAAGGGCGTATGCTGTAAATCCTTTCCAGAATACATTTGTGCTGAATGTACCGTTATACTTTGGCTCTGTATCGCCAATGAGCACCTTATCGGCAGGGTCGTACTCAAAAGTACGCTCACCATTGCGCTTGATGTATACCTCTCTACCGGTTGCAGGGTCAATACCTGCCGAACGCACAAGTTTTAGGGCTGTCACGCTCTCACCCTCGGCATACTGTGGCAGTGGAGTGAGATAAAAATCGGCATTTTCCTGGTTCTCTTTGTTGATCTCCTCAAGTGCACTGTTGATTTTGGTAATCTTGTTGCGGTTCATATAACCGGTTGTTGCAACACGCCAATAGAAATCGTCGTTACGGTAGATGTAGCCGTCGAGCTGGAACTCGATACCCTTGTTCTGCAACTCGCCAAGGTTCGATTTGGCTGTTGTCACACCTGTTGAAGGAGCCTTTGACTTGTCGAGAAGCAAATCGGTTGTATTGCGTATGTATGCGTCGAGAACGAAATTGAGACGACGGTCGAACATGCTTAGGTCGATACCGATGTTATAGTTCATTGTGCGTTCCCAAGTGAGGTCCACGTTACCAATGGTCACCGGGATTGCACCAATTCCGTTCTTGTATTCATAGTCGTTGAGATACTGGTACATTGTCATAGCCTGAAAAGGGCTGAAGCTTACCTTACCTGTATAACCCACACTACCACGCACCTTGAAGACATCGAAGTTCTTCTTTATATCCTTCATGAACTCCTCGTTCATTACATTCCATCCAAGACCCCCCGACCAGAAGTGTCCGAAGCGGTTGTTCTCTCCAAACTGTGACGAACCTGTAGTTCTCCATGTTGCGTCAACAAAATAACGGTTATGCCATGAGAAGTTACCTGTTGTAAAGAAACCAACATCGGCAGTTTCGGCCTGCGAGCCATATGGCTTGCTGTCGGTAGGATAACCAGCAGCATTTCCAATATACGAGAGTTTGTCGTTGAAGAAGCCTATCGCCTGCAGAGTCTCGCTACTACTTTCGGAGTGGTTGATTTCCCAACCAGCCGATATGCTCAACAGAGACTCATTCTGGAAGAACTTGTTGAAAGTACCCACAATGTTTCCGTTATAGCTTGTTGCACGCGATGTGCCTTTTGTATACTGTCCTTTTTTTGAAAGGTCTGTCACATCCTTGTAGACAAGAGATTTTGGCGATGTAAAGATATCGCTGCTGCCCATAGCGCTTGACAGGTTGAAGTGACCTGTAAGCAGGAACATGCGGTTTATATCCCAACGGAAGTCGGTGCTGTTGCTGAGTGTTCGTTCACCACTCTTTGAGAAACTGCCCAAAGTGGCCTCGTAAAGCGGATTGTCTATATCCCAAGAGAGATTTGTGTTGGGGGTGCCGTCCTCGTTGTACATCTTGTCATAGGGATTCATGCCAACATACTGCGAGAATGAGCCATAAGGAGAATTCTTTGAGGCAACCTCCTGATATGTAGTGCGGTTAGAGATTGTGACATCGCCCACATAGTAATCGAGTTTGAATCCAAGGCTGTAACGTTTGCGGTAATCGCCCTTCATTACACCACGTGTATCACCAAGGCGACCCGACAGTTCATAACGGAGATTGGAAGCACCGCCATATATGCGCAGAGAGTGGTCTTGCGACAACGCTGTGCGTGCGGGCTGAGACAGCCAATCGCTGTTCTGTCCGGCAGCAATGGTCTTGTAGCGCTGGTTGTAGATATCATCGTACTGATACTGCAACGGCATACCTGTCACAGGGTCTATTGCACCCTGAGCGTCGTATAGACCGGCCAGACGCTCATATTCGAGTTTCTCGGCTGCATTGAGCACATTGTAGTCGCTCAACATCGGAAGCTGCAGATTGCCGGTAAAATTGTACTGCACACGCATTGTACTCTCAAGAATAGGTTTACGTGTAATGACAATCACACCATTGGCAGCCTTTGAACCATAGAGTGCTGTAGCAGAAGCATCCTTGAGTACTGTGATTTTCTCAACCTCGTTGATGTCGAGGTCATACAGGTCCTGCATGCTTATCTCGGTTCCGTCAAGAATGATTGTAGGCTGGTTCACCTGTTGTCCACTGTTAGAGAAAGAGCTCATACCACGCAACACAAGCTCTGGTGTGTGGTTGGGATTAGAACCCTGGCTACTGTTCTCGACCATTGACATACCAGGTGTTAGTGCCGAGATTGCACTAATGAGGTTAGTACCCGATACCTGACGCAGTTCGACACCACTCATCTCGGTTACAGAACCGGTAAATGTCTCCTTGTTCTTGGCAACAAAACCGGTAATGACAACATCGTTGAGGGTGTTCTCCTCTTCAATAAGTTCTACATGAAGGTTTTCAATATCCTTTACCGATGAAGATATAACAACCTCCTTATATCCGATAAAAGAAATTCGCAGCTCGAAATCGCTGACTGGAGATATGATTCTGAAGTTTCCTTCAAAATCGGTAGATGTTCCTGTGAGCAACTTGCCATCGGCCCAGACTGCTACGTTTGCACTGATGACTGCTTCACCGGTCTTTTTATCAATTACCACACCAGCCGCAACCTTGAGTTTGCTGTCGGGCCTGATGTCTGATACAACACTTCCGCCAGCAGCAAAGGCCACTGACGGTGACAGAACCGCAAGAGAGAGAAGCATAGCTGCCAACACCCTGAATGCGATACCATTCTTCAACCGTAATCTGTTCATTTCCAAGTATTAATATAATTATTTAAAATTTTGTCGCAATAGATTTGATTTTTCAGCCTGCAAAATTATAAAAAACGGCGCTCCCCACAAAGAGGGAGCGCCATATTATATGTTAAATATATAACTATATATTATTATTTAACAAGAACCTTTTTGCCATTGACAATGTAGAGACCGGGAACTGTAATAGCCTCTACCTTGCGACCCTGAATATCGAAAATACCCTTGATTGCATTGTTCTCAACCACGATATTCTCAATGCCTGTAGTACACTTTGTTGCAGTTACATTCTGATAGAACACCGCACCACCTGTAATTGTGTTTGTATCCCAGTCGTAATTTGCAAGGAAGAAATCGGCAATTGAGAGTGTACCGTCCTCGTTTGCTGTAAATACAACAGGACTAGTCTGACCATTCATATCGTAGATCTTCAGATAGCTTGGATATTTACCACCCACGAATGCATCTGTCTTCATCTCGGCAGTCTTGTTATCCTCGGCAACAGTCAAGAGAATACCGCCATTGTTCAAGCCCTTAACATCGTTGCTCATGAACTGTGTAATCAATGTAAGGCCGTAGCTCTCCTCGATTGTCATGTAGAATGATGCAGGATACTCCTTGCCATCCTGAGACTCCTGATGACCGACAGTCACCTCCCAAGTACCGTACCAGTCAAATGGCTCAGCCTCCTCTACATCACCACCTACAGCAGGAATTGTAACATTCTGGTAGTATACAGCAGCTGTCTCTTTGGATGTATCGTAGTTAAAGGTCTTCAAGAAGAAGTTTGAAACTGCAACAGAACCATCTTCGTTGAGTGTAAATATAATTGGAGATGTCTGTGCATTCATATCATAGATCTTCAAATAGTCAGGATATTCACCACCAACCATTCCGCCTGTGT
>JAFZFM010000147.1 GCA_017555865.1 Bacteroidaceae bacterium | reverse complement strand
TCTTTGGCAAGGCTCCCTCCAAGGGCGAGAACCCAGACGAGGTTGTTGCTGTTGGTGCAGCCATCCAGGGCGCTATCCTTAACAAGGAGAGCGGTGTAGGTGACATCGTATTGCTCGACGTTACTCCACTTTCAATGGGTATCGAGACTCTTGGTGGCGTAATGACAAAGCTCATCGACGCAAACACTACAATCCCTTGCAAGAAGAGCGAAACATTCTCAACAGCTGCCGACAACCAGACAGAGGTTACAATCCACGTACTCCAGGGTGAGCGTCCAATGGCAAACCAGAACAAGTCTATCGGCCAGTTCAACCTTACAGGTATCGCTCCCGCACGTCGCGGCGTTCCACAGATTGAGGTAACTTTTGACATTGACGCAAACGGTATTCTCAAGGTATCGGCAAAGGACAAGGCTACCGGCAAGGAGCAGGCGATTCGCATTGAGGCGTCATCGGGCTTGAGCAAGGAGGATATAGAGCGTATGAAGCAGGAGGCTGAGGCTAATGCCGACGCTGACAAGAAGGAGCGCGAAAGGATTGACAAGTTGAACCAGGCTGACTCAATGGTGTTCCAGACAAAGAACCAGCTTGAGGAGCTCGGTGACAAGATTCCTGCCGACAAGAAAGCTCCAATTGAGGCTGCTGTCAAGAAACTTGAGGAGGCTCACAAGGCACAGGATCTTGCAGGTATCGACGCTGCAATGGCAGAGTTGAACACAGCATGGCAGACTGCAAGCGCAGAGATGTATGCTCAGAGCGGCGCTCAGGGCGCACAGGGTGGCCAGCAGTACAATGCAGGTGACCAGCAGAGCAACCAGCAGCAGAACGATGACGTTCAGGACGCTGAGTTCGAAGAGGTTAAGTAAAAGAAAACCATCATAAAGTTATCCGCGTGAATCACAATTGTGTTTCACGCGGATTTCATTTTTATCATTGTCTGAAAGCAAGATTACAACAAATAAACAGAAGTTGCAGAACGGTTGTTTGATATCGCATGCTCTGTCATGCCGAGTGGAGTAAAGCAACTTTGGCTGTACATATATAAACACAAAAGACATCTGCAGCCTACGGGCTGCAGATGTCTTTATAAATGGTTTTGAAAAATCTATTTTAATATATTGTAAAGTCTTTACTACCTACGCAGTACTCGCCATACCATACTTCGTAACGATACTTACCCATTTTCCAGAAACCGGAAGTATTTGAGCCCCAACCTGTAAGCTGGAATGTTTGCGAGTTGGTGCCTGAAATTGTAATCTCGTCGCTGAATGTGTAACCTGCAGGTGATGAAGAGCCTGTCTGCAAGACACCGTCCTTATAAAGTCTTACATAAACTGTATACTTTGAATCACCCCCCATTGGAGTAACAGTGATTCTGGGTTTCAGGTACTTTGTCTTGTAATCATAGATTGTTGCACCAAAATCGGTAATTATATTGCCATTGTAATCGACAACAGCAACATCGCACTTGGTAACCATGAATGGAACCATTGACGAAGATGAAACAGAAACCTTTGAAGCCTTTTCAAGTTCCTCCATGATATCGTCCTCGACATAGCCAATCTGTTTCATGAGTTTATCAAAAACACCTTTGAAGGCGTCGGCTGAAGTAATATACATCTCGGCTCTGAGGCTGATTGAACTTTGATAGCAAAGAACCTTTATTGCTTTGTAGAAGTTAAGCTCGGCTGCCGCAAGTTTTATAGCTTCGGGAGTATAACCTTTAGGGTTGGTAAAGCCCTTGGAAAGCACTACATACATAGGTGATGTATCGGAAGCATTAATCTTGACATAGAAGGTATCTCCCTCTTTCTTGAATTTGATATCGCCGTCGGAATCAATCTCAGGCATATAACCCTCTTGCTGTAAGTAGTTCTTAATATCACCACGCAAACGCAACTGTGCAAGATTCAATTCATCGGCAGAACAAAAAGTTGTTCCCAGGAACAACATACAAACAATTAATGAAACAATTCTTTTCATAATTTATAATTTTTAGATTTGTACATATTCAGGTCTGCAAAAATGAATAAAAAAAATAAAATAACAAAAAAAATGTAATAAAAACACAAAAGTGAGGGAAAATAATAACAGAGCCACTTGAAGATAATATTTTTTCAAGTACAGGATTGGCTTTGATTATTTTTTGAGCTATTTTAGCATGCAAAACAATACATTCGATATGGAATTACCTAATGACCCTTTCATGCTTATGAGCGCAGTGAACATGTATCTGCGTGACCAATACGGTTCGCTCGACGAACTTTGTGACAGCCTTGACTTGGACCGCAAGGAACTGGAAGAAAAGCTACGCGATGCAGGCTTTGAGTACAGCGCAGAGCATAACAAGTTCTGGTAACAACAAACTATCTATAAACGAAGAAGGCTGTCGTCGACAGCCTTCTTCGTTTGTTATATACAATGAATTGAACAAATCAGCATCCATTGCCAATCTCTACAAACAGCCTCAACCCCGAGATTGTATTACTGAAACATATTGTTCCACCCGAAGCACGGAAAATCTTGTCGGTGGAGATCGAGAGATTGCGTTCATGAGCGGGATAGCGGTCATAATCGGGATACAGAAGAGCACCCGACTGTAGCCCTGCAAGCATCTCACAGTAGCAGCAAGCCACCTCGTATGTATTTGTATCGTTCTCGGCACCATAGTTATACACTCCCGATGGAAGTCTGAATGTAGAGGGTAGGAACTCTACCACCTCGCGTACCCATGTAATTCCACGATACTCGCGTACGGGAAAAACAACAGGAGTGCGCTCCTTTATTGCCTTTGCAATGTTCAGCACAAAGTTCGCGTGCGACGGCATACCATAGCGTTCACGGTCATACATCCACGTAGCACGTAGCACCACTGTATTGGGGTTGAAATAGAGCACACGCTCTTCGGCCTCAAGTTTGTGACGACCATAGACATTCTCTGGAGCAACAACAACATCCTCGTCAAGCAGACCGCTTTCGAGATTGCCGTTATACACCTGATCACTGGAGAAGAACACTAGTCTTGCGCCACAAAGGGCCGCAGCACGGGCAATATTCGCTGCACCCTCTACGTTCACCATATAGCTATCATCAGGATTCTGCTCACAATAACCGGTATTGGACAATGCTGCAAGGTGCACCACAACATCGGGACCATGAAGCATAAAATAACTGTTGACCGACTCACGGTCGGTAATATCAAGTTCGGCATGAGTTGGAGTGAGGATATTATATTCACTGCGCCAACGCGCAACAAAACGGCTGCCGACAAAACCACTCGCCCCTGTAACAAGTATTTTTTTCATAGTGCGAAGATACTGTTTTTAGTACATGGACAAAAGAAAATCAAAGATTATATGTAATACTCATAGTAACATTCCTGCCGGGGGCGCTTATACCACTACTGTAAGGACGATACCGTTTATCGGCAATATTCTCAAGAGTTGTGTTGAGCAACAGAGACTTTGAGACATTGAACGAAGCACGCAGATTCAATGTATACCACGAAGGAGAATAGGCATTGCCGTTATTATCGAGCGCATATATTTCTTTTTTATCCTTTTCTTCCATTGGCATATCGGCGGCTCCACACTCGGCCTGGAAAGTCGAATAGGCCTCAATGATGAAACGCTCATGCTTATACCCTACTGTCAGACGACCGAACATGGGAGCCGCATGACGAGATGGAGAAATAGAACCATCGTCAAGTTCTTCCCTGCCGCGTTGCCAGTTCAGGCGAGCCAAGGCATACAGGCACTTTGTAAAATTCACATCGACAGCAACCTGCACTCCCCACACCCTTGCAACGGCAGCATTCTGCAATGCCTGTACGCGGCAAATTTCGCCT
>JAFZFM010000146.1 GCA_017555865.1 Bacteroidaceae bacterium | reverse complement strand
GCGATATTGTGGAACTATTGGGAACCGACCCGGGTAAAATAAGTGTAGTTCACCATGGATACAGACCTGTTGTTGACGCAAGCCCACAACTGTTTGACCGTTATGTCTTGTATGTTGGTGAACGCAAAGGATATAAGAATTTTTATCCATGGCTTTCGGCAATACGTCCAATTTTCAATCTTGACCCGAATCTCAAGATTGTATGTACCGGTTTGCCATTTACCCACCACGAGCAGAAACTGTTTACAAAATGGAACATTGCCGACAGGCTTGTGCATATCTCGGCAAACGATGCACAGATGGTATCATTATATAAATATGCATTGTGTTTTGTGTTTCCATCGCATTACGAAGGTTTTGGTATTCCAATACTCGAGGCTTTTGCAAACAATTGCCCTGTTTGTCTTAGTAATGCAAGCTGTTTCCCCGAGGTGGCCGGTGATGCCGGACTCTTCTTCAATCCTCATGACGCGCAGTCTATGTACGACACATTCAAGGAACTGCTTGTGAGCGAGACTTTGCGCAACGAACTGAAACAAAAGGGCGCATTGCGCAGTCGTGACTATTCGCTTGAAAGAATGGTTGAGCAGACATGTGATGTTTACCGTAAAGTATAAGACTGAATGAAATTCCGTTTATCCGAAATATCGCGCTTGTGGCCTATTGCCAAGAGAATTACCGGTGAAAAACTGGTAAAGTGTGTCGAATGGCTCTTTTCGTCCGATAAATTCCGTAAAGATGTCTTTGGAACACACCGTAGAAAGCGTGTGCTGTTATGCTATCTGCCCGAGGCTTTTGCTAAAAAAGAACTCCCCAAATACCACTCCAACCTTACCGAGTGCTATTCTGTAGCCAAGGTGTTTGATTCTCTTGGATATAGTGTAGATTGTGTCTCACGTACAAAACGTGGTATAGACTATTCTCCGTACGAGGTTGTCTTTGGTATCAACGGCAATGCTTTTTTTGGTTCTTTTGCAGCAAGCAACAAGCCGCTGAAGATTTTCTATTCGGTGGGTGCGCACACATTCTATAGCTACATGGCAACCGCCGAACGTAATCTTGACTTTTTCAGGCGCCATGGCAAGTGGTTGCTTGGTTCCAACCGTTATATGCCTGGTGATGGCCGCAATTATTACGAAGCATTGTTTGCCGATGGTCTTATATGCCTTGGTGATAGTTTTGTAGAGGAAAAATATATTACCGATAATGTCCGTAGTGAACATTGCCGCTCATTATCTGCGTTTTATTTTCCAGTAGCGTGTAACCCCGCAAAGAAAGATTTCGGCAGGTGTCGTAAAAACATTCTATGGTTCGGCAGCTCCGGACTGTTGCACAAGGGGCTTGACATTGCTATAGACTTTGTGCTGGAAAATCCGCAATACACACTTCATGTTTGTGGCGGAAGCAGTCGTGAACAGGGGTTCTGGAACTATTATTCACCAATGATTAAAGGGCGCGACAATATACACATATATGGATTCGTGGATATTGAATCGCCACGTTTCAGGGAGATTCTTGGTGAGTGTGGAATATTGCTCAACCCATCGGTGTCCGAAGGGGGTGCCGTATCGGTACTGAACGTACTTGGCAATGCACCAATGTTCCCGGTATATAGCAAGGGTACCGGTCTTGACCTGGATGGTGTAGGATACGAAGTTTGTGATGTTACTTACGATAGTTTCAGGTGTGCATTGCTTGATATTGAGAAACTGCCAGATAGAACTGTTGAGGAGAGGGCATGGGCAGCATACAATCTAGTAAAGGAGAAATATACGCTTGAGAGGTATTGTGCAGGAATGTGCAATCATATAAAGGATATAATAGAAAAAAATAGATGATATGAAACAGATTAACTGGAAAGGTTTTCTACCACATGTTGTAGCACTATTGGTTTTTCTTGTGCTTACATTGGTGTACTTTGCACCCGTTCTTGAGGGTAAGGATATACGCCAGGCCGACGCTGTCGGTTCAATGGGATGGGGTAAGGATGCACGCGACTATCACGACGAGAGTGGAGAGTACAGCTATTGGTCCAACTCCATGTTCTCGGGAATGCCTTGTAACTATACATTCTCGCCACAACCCGACAATGTTTTTGAGCCAATAGGCAAGGTGGTGACATTGAATGTATTTGGAGCCTCGTATAGGCATATAGGTTGCATATTCCTCACATTCCTGGGTTGCTATCTGCTGTTTCTGGCACTTGGGTGCAGTTCATGGTTGAGTATTGCCGGTTCTATCGTATATACGCTCGGTTCCTACAACTTCATCATTATAAATGCGGGGCACATGAACAAGAGCCTTGTCATAGCTACAATGGCACCGGTTATTGGTGGTATAATATTGTGCTACAGACGCAAACTGCTTCTTGGAACGTTGCTTACACTGCTTTTTGCCGGTCTCAATGTCTACTGGAGCCATCAGCAGGTAAGCTATTACCTGTTGCTGATGGTTGTTATTATGGCTATAGTTTACTTTATATATGCATGGCGCGAGAAGTGGATGAAATACTATTTCAAGGCAACGGCTGTGCTTGCGTTTGTTGCTGTGCTTGCGGTGGCACCGGCTGTGGGTATTCTGTTGCCAACGAGCGACTATGCCAAGTCGTCAATGAGAGGCGGTTCGGAACTTGCTGCCGAAAATGGTGAAAAGTCATCGGGACTCGATACCGAGTATGCATTTGCATGGAGTTATGGCAAGGCCGAGAGTATGACTCTGCTCATTCCTAACTTCTATGGTGCTTCATCGCACTACGATGTCGGCAAACAGAGTGAAATGTATAATGTATATCGCAGTGCTGTACTCAACAATTATGTGGATATGGTAATGCAGAGCAATCCGGGAGTCAGTGTATCCGACGCAAGGCGCTATGTAATGAGTGAGCGTGAGATTGTGGCAAGAGCCAATCAAGAGGCCGAGAGTTTTGTCTCGGCAGTTCCTACATACTGGGGTGACCAACCTTTTACCGAAGGACCCGTCTATGCAGGAGCTATCGTATGCTTCCTGTTTGTGATTGGACTCATAATATTGAAAGGTCCCGAAAAGTGGTGGCTGCTTGCTGCTACCATATTCTCGCTTGTGCTTGCCTGGGGACGTAATCTGCCCGGTATAAACAATTTCCTTTTCGAGTATCTGCCACTCTACAGTAAGTTCCGTGCCCCATCCATGGCTCTTGTGATTACAACATTGGCAATGGCAATGATGGCTGTGCTTGCAGTAAAGCGTTTTATGGAACTGTTGTCGTCGGGAGTAGAGACCGATAGATTAAGGGCAAGAAGAGGACTCTTCTTATCATTCGGTATTGTTGGTGCTATTGTTCTTTTCTTTGCGTTGTTTGGTGATTCTGTGGTTGACTTCAGAGCGCCAGGCGATGCCAATATTGCCCAGCAAATGCCCGAACTCTACAATGCTTTGCTTGACGAGCGTGCTTCAATGCTTGTGGCAGATGCATGGCGTTCATTCATTTTCATAGCATTGGCTGCTGCAGTCATGTTTATGTATTTGTTTGGTGTTTTGAAAAAAGGTGTGGTAGCTGTGTCGTTGCTTGCTGTGCTGTTCCTGCTCGACATGTGGCTTGTGAGCCAAAGATTCCTGTCGCACGACAATTTCATGCCAAAATCGGAGACAACAGAGATTGCCGTCACTGCTGCCGACAGGGAAATTAAGGCAATGGCAGGCGATGATAAGCATTATCGTGTATTCAATCTCACCTCAAATCCATTTAACGAGGCATTTACTTCATACAAGCATAACTCAATTGGTGGTTATAGCCCTGCTAAGTTGGCGCGTTATCAGGATATTATAGAAAGGTATCTTGCAAACATGAACTGGAATGTCATCTCAATGCTCAATACACGTTTTATAATCACTGAAGATGGCGTTGTGGAGAACTCTCCGCTTTATGGCCTGCCAGGTGCATTCGGAAACTGCTGGATAGTTGACAGTATTGTTTGGGTCGATGGAGCTAAGGAAGAGATTGCTGCTATTGAGAAAGTCGACACAAATGTGGCATATATTGACAAGGAGTGGCTTGGTGAAGTTTCTGCTCCGCAGCAATACGACAACAATGCCCATGGTATGATTGCAATGACCGAATACCAGAACCCTGGTTACATAATCTATCACAGTGATTGTAGCGAACCAAAAATGGCAGTTTTCTCCGAGGTATATTACAAGACCTGGAAGGCATATATCGACGGCAAGGAGGTTACTCCGATACGTGCCAATTATGTATTGCGTGCCTTGCCTTTACCAGCCGGTAAGCACATAATAGAGTTCAAGTGTGTCGATGAGCTAATGATCGAGAGTCACAAGTGGTCGACATATATGTCAATTCTTGTTGGTGCCGTAATACTCGCCCTTGTAGGTTTTGGTATATATAAAGTTGTAAAAAAATAATAATAATGGCTTTGAAACCCAGATTTTCAATAATAACAATTACCTTTAATGCGGCCAATGTAATAGAACCTACATTAAAGAGTGTGTTGTCGCAGACATATACCAACTATGAGTACCTGCTCATTGATGGTGGCTCTAAGGATGATACTGTAGCAAAGGCCAAGGCAAGCGGTATAGAGTTTGCGCACATTGTGAGTGAACGCGACAATGGTCTTTATGACGCAATGAACAAAGGAATTGCGCTGGCAACGGGTGACTATCTCTGCTTCCTTAACGCAGGTGACGCTTTCCATGAGCCGGATACATTGCAGAAGATTGTTGATGCCATTGCCGGCGAGAGCGAGTTGCCACATGTCCTTTATGGTGAAACCGCCGAGGTCGATGCTGCACGCAACTTTGTGCGTATGCGCCGACTACAGGCACCCGAAAAGCTTACATGGCGCAGTTTCAGACATGGAATGCTGGTATGCCATCAGGCATTCTATGCCCGCAGGGACATAGCACCTATGTATGACATGAAATACCGCCTCTCATCCGATGTGGACTGGTGCATAAAGGTTATGAAACGTGCGACAAGGCTTGTCAATGTAAAGGAAACGGTTGTCGATTATTTGCAGGATGGCCTTTCGGTGCAGCGTCACCGCGAATCGTTGAAGGAGCGTTTTTGGATAATGAGCAGGCACTATGGCTTTTTGCCTACAGTTGCAAGGCATATGTGGTTTGTCCTGCGTGCTATAATAAAGAGATAAATAACATAAAACTTATAACTATGTTTTCAAAAGAGACTTACATTGCGCGTCGCAAGGCGCTTAAAGAGAAAATGGGTAGTGGATTGCTGCTGTTCCTCGGCAACAATTTCACAGGTATGAACTACGCTGACAATGCGTACCATTTCCGTCAGGACTCTACATTCCTTTACTATTTCGCTTCGGACTACGAAGGTCTTGCTGCAGTAATTGATGTGGACAACGACAAGGAAATCATTTTTGGAAATGAGCTTACCATTGATGATATCGTCTGGACTGGTGTCCAACCAACAATCAAGGAGAAATGCGAGAGGGTTGGTATTGAGATTACACGTCCAATGGCCGACTTTGCTACATATGTAAAGAATGCCCAGGCTAAAGGCCAGGAGATTCACTTCCTTCCTCCTTACCGTGGTGAACACCAGGTGTGGTTGCAGGAACTTCTTGGTATCAATCCTGCCGAGCAGGCTGCAAAGGCTTCAATGAAGTTCATCAAGGCTGTCATCTCGCAGCGCAACTACAAGAGTGACGAGGAGATTGCCCAGATTGAGGAGGCTGTCAATGTATCGGTTGATATGCACTGTGCAGCAATGCGTGCATTGCGTCCTGGTATGACCGAGGCGCAGATTGTTGCTGTCGTACAGGCCGAGGCCCAGAAGCATAACTTCGGTCTTTCGTTCCCTGTCATTGCAACAGTAAACGGACAGACATTGCATAACCATGCATATGGTACAACACCTTTGAAGGATGGTCAGATGTTCCTGCTCGATACCGGTTGCGAGAATGCCATGCACTATGCCGGTGACCTTACATCTACAATTCCTGTAGGCAAACAGTTTACAGAGCAGCAGCGCATTGTGTGCAACATTCTGCGTCGTGCCCACCTTACAGGTCTCGAGAATATCAAACCCGGTGTAGAGTACCGCGAAGTCCATAGACTTGTACTCACAGAGATTGCAAAGGGTATGATTGACCTTGGTCTTATGAAAGGCGATCCCGTTGAGGCTACAATCAAGGGTGCCACATGTATGTTCATGCCTCATGGTCTTGGCCACATGATGGGACTCGATGTACACGATATGGAGAACTTCGGCGAGGTGAATGTGGGTTATGAAGAGGGCCGCTCAAAGAGCACTCTGTTCGGATGGAAGTCATTACGTCTTGCAAAGGCTCTTGAACCGGGATTCGTATTTACTGTAGAACCGGGAATCTATTTTATCCCCGATCTCATTGACGAATGGCGCGCCGAGAAACAGTTTACCGATTTCATTTGCTACGATAAACTTGATTCCTGGAAAACATTCGGCGGTATGCGTGGCGAGGAGGATTATTATGTGTTCGAGGGCGGAGCACGTCGCTTGGGCAAATACAAACCAATGTCGCCCGAGGAAATTGAGGCAGAACATAACAAGTGATTATATACAATACGGGGGTAGCCAAAAGGCTACCCCCGTATTGTATATGCTTGAGAAATGAATGTCAACTTATTCTGCCAACAGTCTCTTTCATAACCTTTTCAGCCCCAAGTATTATGTCTTCAACAATTGCTGCTGCAGGCTCAATTCTCTTTACCATGCCGGCACTCTCGCCTGCCATGTAGCTGCCGTTGATGTCGCCCTCCTGCACAGCTTTGCGCAGTGCACCGCCACCGAAAGCAAGTACCTCTTCGGGTGTGATGTTAGGGTCGTTCTCCATTTTTGCAAAGTTTCTTGAGAACGGTGTCTTTAGTGAACGCACCGGGTGTCCCAACGATTTTCCGGTTACAATGGTCGAGATGTCGGTAGCCTTAATGATTTTATCCTTATAGTTCTGATGAGCCGAACACTCTTCGGCCGAGATGAAGCGTGTACCCACCTGTACGGCGTCTGCTCCAAGCATGAATGCCGCAGCGGCACCACGTCCATCGCACACACCTCCTGCTGCAATTACAGGGATATTTACAGCATCCACAATCTGGGGCACCAGTACCAGAG